>JAFASX010000128.1 GCA_019244295.1 Pseudonocardia sp. | reverse complement strand
CCTGGGCGCGGGTGATCGCGGATTTGGCCGACCAGTTCGCCCGTCGTGATCACCTGTTGGCCGAGTTGGATACCCGGCCTGATGACCGGTTTGCTCGGGGTGCGCTGGCTCGGCATATTCAGATTCGGGATCGCACGTGTGTGCATCCTGGGTGTATGCGGCCTGCCGCCTGCTGTGATATGGATCATGTTGAGGATTACGCCCGTGGCGGGCTGACGATCCGGATCAACATCGGCCCGGAATGTGGTTTGCACCATCCGTATAAGGACCGTGGTTGGCGGTTGACCCAACCTGAGCCTGGAGTATTCCGGTGGGTCAGCCCACTGGGGCGGATTTATGTCACCCGGGGGGAACCAGTGATGCCCCTACTACCGAAGCCCCGGCCACGACCCACCCAACCTGACCAGAACAGCCCGCTGCCGCTGCGCGACGACCCGATCCTGCCACCAACAACCCACCCCGCACCCGAACCGGAGCCTCAACCACCACCACAACCCAACGACCCCGACCCGCCGCCGTTCTGACCAGCAACAACCAGTGCCAGGCCAGGAAAACCCAGCTCGCCCCACAAACCACCGGGCACGGGCTGCGCGCCGCCCGTGATGGGAGCGCGGAGGCGCTCCCATCAGCTGCGCGGTGTCCGCGCGGGGCCCGCAGCGCAGGTTGAAGAGCGGACAGCCACGTGCGACCTGCGGAAACTTGTCGACGCGGGATTTCTTCAATCGCAGGGTGAACGTCGAGGACGTACGTACTCGGCGAGCGCGCAGCCGCAGCGAATTAGAGCGGAGACCCGAGCTAGTAGACCGAGGATTCGAGATCCCTATGGTGGCATGGCAAATGTACTCGGCGGTCGTGTCAAAGCCGAGGCCCCAGTGTACTGGAGATCCGCCGAGTAAACGCTGGCGTTCGTCTCGGGCGGGCGAGCGGTTTTGAGTTATTCGTTGGGGCGGTCGCGTAGGCGTTTGAGGCGGCCGCGTCGGGTCTTGTCGTCCATTCGGCGCTGACGGGCACTGGGCGAGGGGCGGGTGGGGCGGCGGCTCGGCGGGTCTGGTCTGACGGCATTGGTCAGCACAGCGCCGAGTCGCTCGCGGGCGGCGTCACGGTTGCGCAGCTGCGAGCGATGCTCGGCGGCCACGACCGTGATCGTGCCGTCCACCAGCCGCCCGGCCAGCCGACGTAGCGCGCGCTCCCGTAGCGGTTCCGGCACCGTCGGTGAGGCCGCGAGATCGAAGAACAGCTCGACCCGCGAGTCGGTGGTGTTCACCCCCTGCCCACCCGGACCAGACGAGCGGGAGAACCGCCAGCGCAGCTCGCGCTCGGGGATCACGAACAAGGCGGGGCCGGAGCCAACGGCGATACCGTCGGCTCCGGCCTCGGTAGTCACGACTACTCCTCTCCCTTGCCCGCCCTCAGGCCGGCGGAGATCAGGTCCATGACCGAGGAATCAGCAAGCGTGGTGACATCGCCGATTTCGCGGTTTTCCGCGACGTCGCGCAGCAGCCGCCGCATGATCTTGCCGGAGCGGGTCTTGGGTAGTTCCTCAACCACCATGATCTGGCGAGGCTTGGCGATCGGGCCGATCTCGTGCGAGACGTGCTCGCGCAGCGCCTCGATTGCGTCGGTGGCTTGGGTTTCGTCGTGGGCGATATCGCCGCGCATGATCACGAACGCCACGATCCCTTGCCCGGTGATGGCGTCGGACGCACCCACCACCGCCGCTTCGGCGACCGCGGGATGCGACACCAGCGCTGACTCAACCTCGGTGGTGGAGATGTTGTGCCCGGAGACGAGCATGATGTCGTCCACCCGACCCAACAGCCAAATCGAGCCCTCGTTGTCGTACTTCGCGCCGTCGCCGGGGAAGTAGTAGCCCTGCTTGGCGAACCGGGACCAGTAGGTGTCGATGTATCGTTGTTCGTCGCCCCAGATGCCACGCAACATCGATGGCCACGGCTTGTCCAGCACCAGGTAGCCACCGCCGCCGTGTCTGACCGGCTCGCCTCCATCGGTGACCACATCGGCGGAGATGCCGGGTAGCGGGCGCATCGCCGAGCCAGGCTTGGTTGCCGTGACCCCGGGCAGCGGAGCGATCATGATGGCGCCGGTCTCGGTCTGCCACCAGGTGTCCTCGATCGGACAGTTGTTGTGCCCGATGTTCTCTCGGTACCACATCCAGGCCTCGGGGTTGATCGGCTCACCGACGCTGCCGAGCACCCGCAGCGAGGACAAGTCGTACTTCTCCGGGATATGGTTGCCCCACTTCATGAAAGTGCGGATCAACGTCGGCGCGGTGTAGTAGATCGACACCCCGTACTTCTGGACGATCTCCCAGTGCCGGCCCTCGTGCGGGGTGTCTGGGGTGCCCTCGTACATCACCGAGGTGGCCCGGTTCGCCAGCGGACCGTACACGATGTAGGAGTGCCCGGTGACCCAGCCGATATCGGCGGTACACCAGTAGACGCTCTGACCAGGCTTGTGGTCGAACACCACGTGATGGGTGTAGGCGACCTGGGTCAGGTAGCCCCCCGAGGTGTGCAGGATGCCTTTCGGTTTGCCGGTTGTGCCTGACGTGTAAAGGATGAACAGCGGGTTCTCCGCGTCGAACGCTTGCGCCTCGTGCTGGTCTGACTGCCGCTCGACCAACTCATGCCACCACAGGTCCCGGCCGTTGGTCCACGGGACCTCATCCATGGTGCGCTCGACGACGAGCACGTGCTCGATGCTCGGGGTGTCGGCCACCGCTTGGTCGGTCTTGGCCTTCATCGGCGTCGGGTTGCCCCGCCGGAACTGTCCGTCCGAGGTGATCAGCAGCTTGCACTGGGCGTCTTTGATGCGGGCCTTGAGCGCGCTCGGGGAGAATCCGCCGAACACCACGCTGTGCATCGCGCCCAGCCGGGCGCAGGCCAGCATGGAGAACACAGCCTCGGGGATCATCGGTAGCTGGATTGCTACCCGGTCGCCCGCTCTGATACCCAACTCGATCAGTGCGTTCGCTGTCTTGCATACTTGTGTTTTAAGCTCGGCGTAGGTGATCGTGCGGATATCGCCGGGCTCGCCCTCCCAATGGAAGGCCACCTGGTCGCCGTGGCCCGCTTCGACGTGGCGGTCCACGCAGTTGTAAGCTAAGTTCAACTTGCCGCCGACGAACCACTTCGCAAACGGGGGGTTGTCCCAGTCCAGCACTCGGTTCCAACGCTGGTGCCAGTGCAGTCGTTCGGCCTGCTCGGCCCAGAAACCCTCACAGTCGGTGTCAGCTCGGTCGTACCAATCGGCGGTGGCGTTTGCTTGGGCCGCGAACTCCGCGCTCGGCGCGAAGCTGCGGGTCTCAGTCGAGAAAGTACTCAATGTCTCACTGGACACGGTCATCCAATGACCTCCATGTCGCTTCTTCGTCGCTTCTTCGAGTTGTCATAGTGCGCTGGTACCAACCTACCCCGCAGTAGTTGGGGTGACACACGGACGACTCTGGCCGGTACCTCCCGTAGGTCGGCCCAGGTCGACTCCGGCTGACAGGACGGGCTGGTAAGGGTATTCGTCGACCCGTTGCTTGAGTTGCCCGGGGTCGTTGCGGCCTCGGGCGCGCGGCCGAACGAGTGCGCGCACACCCGGCCAATCGGCGATGTGGCCGGCCAGCGCGGCCAAGGCGAGTGTGTGGCGCTTAGTACCAGGTGGCCGCTGCGGCATTTGGCTCGAGTACGCCCGACGGTCCGCGGCGCTGGCTGCTGCCAAGCGTGGCGTTGGGCTGAGGAAGCGGAGTCGATCGCGCTCGGACATGACTCGGGCGATGCTACCGTGAGGAAACATCGCCCGAGTCGCGCGAAACCCGGGGGTCCAGGCGTGCACTACGTGTCGTGCTGGTGGCCTCGGCGTCCGGCGTCCCGGCACGCAGGCCCACGACGACATGCCTCCCGCGGCGTGCTGTGCGTGGCTTGCCCGGTCTTCACGCCCGGAGCCCTGGCGAGGGTGGACGCTGCTTCTCTTCCGCATCGCCCCTGGCCCACCAGAGGTCCGTGCTTTCTTTCCTAGCTGGTGCCGGCGGTCACATCAAGGGTGAGTTTCAAGTGCACCGTTTCAGACACGCTGAGTACTTCAAGGCAATGCTCCAACTGTTGAGTAGTCATACATTCAGAGTCTTGCCGCGCGGTGGCCACGTGCTGTTGTGGCAAACGGATCGCAACTAGCGACGGGCGTGCCGGGGGCTCCGCCGTAGCCCACGCCATACCAATGACATGAGTACCATCGTGATCAATCCGCTCGCGCTCCACACTGCCGGGGTGCTGGTCGGTAGTAGCGCATAGATCCGGGCACCGATCCGAGCCCGCAGCGGTATCGGCGCAACGAAGTCAAGTACGGGCCAACCTCTTTGCGTCGCGATCTCGCGCAGTTCCCGGTCGGGGTTGACCGCACAGGGATGCCCAACCGCCTCCAATAGCGGCAGGTCGGTGATCGAATCAGAATAGGCATAGCTGGTATTCATCTGGTAGCCATGCTCCGCAGCCAGTCGTCTGGCCGCTGTCGCCTTACCCATGCCGAAGCAATAGAAGTCGATCTCGCCGGTGTACCGGCCGTCGAGTACCGCCATCTGGGTTCCCAGACAGTGCTCGGCGCCGAGGGCGGCGGCGACGGGGCTGACCAACTCCTCCCCGGAAGCTGAGACCACGGCAACGTGGTGCCCGCGCGCTCGGTGCTTGTCGATCAGCGCCGCTGCCTCAGGGTAGATCAGCGGAGTAATAACCTCGGGCAACGCCTCCTGGATCACTGAATGGACCTCCGCTACCTCCCAGCCGGTGCACAGCGCGCTGATGCGTTTGCGCATCAACTCCATGAAACGCGCGTCCGCGCCGGACACCATCAGCAGCATCTGGGCGTACCCGCTACGAAGCAGGGCGCGCCGTCCGATCAGCCCCCTGGCTCGCATCGGGCCACTGAATGCCAGAGTGCTGGAACCCGCAATGATCGTCTTATCGAGGTCGAAAAAGGCGGCCACTGCCCGGTCCCGGTCAGTGGGGTTGTCCCACATCGTCGCTCGACCATCCACGGTGGGGGAGCATAAGGTGTTTCCACCATCGCCACCGAGCTGTTTAACACCGCCGCTACCGTGATGTTTGTGATACTTGCGACTCGGCACGGTGACCGATCCATTCGATAGGTTCTCGGCGGCTGTCTTAACGGGTAGGTGTAGGGCAATCGTAGTTATCAGGGTATGGGCGAGCCGGCCGATGAGGCGCTACAGTGGGGGAGCTCGGCCGTGGCCGGGCCAGGTTCAGCTCCACCCCCCGGGGCTGAGCTCACGACGACCCCCGTCTCCCCCCTGGCGGGGGTCGTTTCTTTGCCTCGCAGTGACCGGGCACGCTGTGTCGAATCGGACATACGGTATCTATATCTATCTGATATCTATATCTATATCTATCGCGCGCCCGCGAGGGCCAGCCCCCTAACGTCCATTGTGGCGGATTGCTCTGACAGTTTCGTTTGAAATGCGGTCGTAGGCCTCGGGTTATCCACACCGCCTCGGGTTATCCACAGCTGGACAGCGACGGGTTCCCTGCGCTCGTCATAGCGGCGAGGCTGAAGGCGCCGGCGGACCTCTCTGATCCACTTCCGCCGCATCCGAATGGGCCGCATCCGAATGGGGAGTGTCGACAATGGGGCAACCGCGGGCGCTGGTCGTGGTAAGTGACGATGAGCTGCTGGACGATCTGCTGAGGCTGGCCGCCGCCGCCGGCTGCGAGCTGGCGCGGGCGCCAGACGCTACGGCCGCTCGGTCGGCCTGGTCGACGTCCCTATTGATATTGCTCGACGAGGCCGCAGCCAGGGACTGTGCGCGGGCCGGGCTCGCTCGCCGGCAACGAGTGGTGGTGGTGAGCCGGGGTGAGCCGCCCGGCGGGTTGTGGCAGCACGCGGTGGCGGTCGGCGCCGAGCAGGTCGTCGCCTTGCCTGAGGGCGAATCGTGGCTAGTGGCCGCGCTGGCCGATGCGGCTGAGGGGGTGAGTCGACCTGGGCGGGTGCTCGCCGTCGTCGGTGGCCGGGGTGGCGCTGGAGCGTCGGTCTTGGCGGTCGCGGTCGCGGTGGTGGCGGCCGCCCAAGGTGAGCAGACCATGCTCGTCGACTGTGATCCACTCGGTGGCGGGCTGGACCTGCTGCTCGGAGCCGAGGACACTCACGGCGTACGGTGGCCGGACCTGAGCCTCTCGGCGGGTCGAGTACCGGCCGCGTCCTTGCGCGCCGCGCTGCCTGCTCCGGCGCTTGCGAGTGCGGGTCCTGGTGGGTTGACCGTGCTGTCCTGCGACCGGGCCGGAGCGGGACCCCGGCCGGGGGCGCTGATGTCGGTGCTCAGCGCCGGGCGGCGTGCGGGTGAGACCGTCGTGTGCGATCTTCCTCGGTATCCGACCGAGACCGCGTTGGCCGCCGTTGACGCCGCGGACTTGACGGTTGTGGTGGTGCCGGCCGAGGTGCGTTCGACAGCGGCGGCGGCCAGGGTCGTCGGAGTCCTGCGCCAACGCGGCGGGCTGCTCGGGCTGGTGGTGCGTGGTCCCGCGCCTGGGGGGCTCACTGCGCGCGACGTCGCGGGTGCGGTCGGCGTGCCACTGCTGCACGCAATGCGTCCGCAACCGGGACTGGCCGGCTCGGTGGAGCGAGGCGTGATCCCCGGGCGGCGTCGGGGGCCGTTGGCGGCCGCGGCTCGAGCTGTGTTGGACGAGCTGGCCAGCCGGTCAGGTACCTCTGTACGCGGTGAGGGTTTAGCATGACCGGGCTCTTCACGGTGCTGACCGAGCCGGGAGCGCTGGGAACGCCACTGATCGACCGGGTCCGCGAACGGCTGGTCGAGGCGGGCGGAGAGATTACGCCGGCGGTCGTGGCCGCGGCTGTGCGCGCGGAGGCCAGCGGAGTGATCTCGGATCGCGAAGTGCTGTCCGCGCTGCGATTGTTACAGCAGGAGTTTACCGGAGCTGGCCCGCTTGATCCGTTACTGCGCGATCCGAGGACCACGGATGTCCTGGTCACCTCACCTGATGCGGTGTGGGTAGATCAAGGTGATGGTCTGGTCCGCACTCAGATCTGTTTCCCGGACGAAGGCGCTGTCCGCCGGCTTGCCCAGCGGCTGGCCTTGGCCGCTGGGCGACGCCTTGACGACGCCAGTCCCTTTGTTGATGCCCTGTTGCCGGGCGGGGGCGTGCGTCTGCACGCTGTCCTGTCGCCGATCGCGGCCGGTGGCACGTGCGTTTCGCTGCGCGTGTTGAGACCGGCCGTTCACGACCTCGCGACGCTGCGCCGTCTCGGGATGATCGACGAAGCCGGGTGGCAATTGCTGAACTCGGTAGTAGAAGCCCGGTTGGCGGTCTTGATCGCCGGCGGAACCGGTTCGGGCAAGACGACGCTGCTATCCGCATTGATCGGCGTTGTCCCGCATCACGAGCGAGTGGTGTGTGTGGAAGACGCCGAAGAGCTGCGGCCAGCACACCCCCATGTCGTTCGGTTGGTTTCTCGGCCGCCGAACATCGAAGGCGCCGGTGAGGTGATGCTGAGGGATCTCGTGCGTCAGGCATTGCGGATGCGCCCCGACCGTCTGGTGGTTGGGGAGGTTCGAGGCGCCGAAGTGTGTGACCTGCTGGCCGCGTTGAACACTGGTCACGAAGGTGGCGCCGGCACGGTGCACGCGAACTCCACACAGGAGGTCCCGGCGCGGTTGGAGGCGTTGGCCGCCCTGGGCGGGATGTCTCGGGCGGCTCTGCACAGTCAGTTGGCGCCGGCCATTCAGGTCGTGCTGCAGGTGGCCCGCGCCGGGGGCGGGAAGCGGTGTCTTGAAGAAGTTGCGGTGTTGCACGGCCGCGCCGGGGAGGTCATGGCGCGCCCAGTGTGGCGGCGGCGCGGCGGATGGACCGAAGATCGCGGACTGCTGGCCACGTTACTCACCCGCAGGGGGGTGCGGCCGCCATGGTGAGCGTAGTGGTCGACTCGTTGGCGTTGGTCGTGTCCGCTGCGGCGATGGTGTGTTGGCCGAGCGCTCCCGGGAGGGGGCGGCTGGCCGCGCTGGGTCCGGGACGCGGCGGCCGGTCGGCGAGGATGGGTCAGCCCATGGGATGGCTCACCGCTGACTGGCGCCTGGAGACGCTGGCCTTCGTGACCTCGATGGTGGCTGGAGCGATGCTCGCCAACGTCGGTGGGGCCATTGCCGCGGGGATGGTGAGCTTGCTCGGGGCGCACAGTTGGCGGGCGGCCAGGCGAGAACGCCGGCGCAACGCGGAACTTGCCGCTTTGGTTGATGCGGTCGGTTTGATGGTCGCCGAGCTGCGGGCGGGTGCTCATCCGGTGGCCGCCGCGAGCGCGGCATCCACCGGTGAGGCTTCGGTGCACCGGGTGCTCGCGTCGGCGGCGGCTGGTGCTCGGCTTGGTGCTCGGGTACCGGTTTTGCTCGCCCGGCACGCCGCGTCTGAGCCCGCGATCGCGGACGGCCTCGGACGGCTTGCTTCCGCGTGGGAGTTGGCCGAGCAACACGGCGTCGCGCTCGCGGACCTGGTGGAGGCGGTACGAACGGATTTGGATACGCGGCTGCGGCTGGCCGGTGAGTTGCGCGCCCAACTTGCCGGGCCACGCGCCACGGCGATTGTGCTCGCGATGCTTCCGGTCCTTGGCGTCGCTCTCGGCGAGAGTGTCGGCGCCGGTCCGTGGCGGGTGCTGAGCGAGACCTTGACCGGACAGGTGCTCCTGGCTGTGGGGACCACCCTGGCTTGCGCGGGGACAGCATGGAGCGGCCGGATCATGGCTCGGGCGGTGGCTACATGATCCCCGCGTTGTTGTTGTCGGCCGCGATGCTCATCGTGCCTCCTTCAGAACCGGGCTGTTCCCGGCTGAGGCGGCTGCGGAGGGTCACGCGAGCTACCGGTGAGCATCCGAGTGTGAATTGGTGGCTGCCAACGATTTCAGGGATAGCCATCGGGGTGTTGGTGGCGACCATGGTCGGCGGCTGGCCGGGTGTTGCTTGGGCGGTTCCGCTCGGTGCTGGGAGTGCCGCTGTCTTTCGGCGTGTGCTCGCCCGCGCGACCGTCGCTCCGACAGACCCACTCCGACTCGCCGCCGGTTGGGACTTGCTGGCGGCTTGTTTGCTTTCCGGGCTGCCAGTGCCGGTGGCCGTCCGGGCGATCGCGGATCACCTTCCCCAGGAAGTAGCCGGGCAACTGTCCGCGGTCGCGGAGCGCCTGGCGCTTGGCGCGGACCCCGGGACCGCCTGGGAAATCCCTGAATCCTCACCGATGTATCGCCTCGCGCGGTCCGCGCGACGATCTGCGCACAGCGGGGCCGGGTTGGCCAAGGTGGCGGCCACGACCGCCGCGGATGCGCGGGCATCCGTGCGGGATGCCGTCGCCGCGCGCGGACAACGGGCGACAGTGCTGATCACGGGCCCGCTCGGGCTGTGCTTCTTGCCGGCGTTCCTCGTACTGGGCGTGGCCCCGGTAGTTATCGGGCTGGCCGCCGGACTCGCACAGCGATGGTGATCCCCGAACTACCCGCGGGCGATGCCTCGGGTGAGCCGTGCGGATGCCCGTGGCGGCTAGACAAATGAGAAGGAAGAAGGAGTGAGAAACATGAAGGTAGTAGCGAAGGTATGGAGCGGCTGGTTCGCTGACGCCGTGTGCGACGACCGGGGCATGAGCACCGCCGAGTACGCGATCGGCACGATCGCCGCGGCGGCGTTCGCGGCGGTCTTGTACGCGGTAGTGACTGGGGACTCAGTGGCCACGGCGCTGACGTCCATCGTGCAGCGTGCGCTGTCGGTCACTTTCTGAAGATGAACAGCCGAGGTGGACGCGGTGCCGGTGGCGCTGATGACCGAGGAGCGGTCACCGTGGAAGCGGCGTTGGCGCTGTGTTCGCTGGTAGCTGTCACGGCGATGTCGGTCAGCGCGGTGGGCGCGGCAAGTGCCCAGCTTCGGTGTATCGACGCGGCGCGGGAGGCCGCGCGGCTTGTGGCGCGCGGTGAGCCTGACCGGGCTCGGGAGGTGGCCGACTCCATCGCTCCGAGAAACGCCGCCATCGACGTCCGGGTGGTCGGTGATGAGGCAACCGTTGTCGTGTCCTCCAGCGTGCTGTTCGGACTGCCGAACCTGACCGTGACGGGTCGTGCCGTGAGTGTGCTGGAGCCCTCCGCGTTGGCGACCGTGCCGGTCGGCGGGCCTGCTGAACGGACTCAAGGGCGGCCGCCGTGAGCCGGCCGCGGCGGAGGAGCGCGGCTCTCGCCGGCCACCTCGACGCTGGTTTCGCCACGGTATCAACCGCTGGCGCTGTCGCGGTGGTCGTCGCGCTGGCGGTAGTCGGGCTCCAGCTGGCTACCGCCACGGCCGGTAGGCATCGCGCTGAGGCCGCGGCCGATCTCGCTTCCCTCGCCGCCGCGTCGCATGCCGCTGACGGTGAATCAGTGGCATGCGCATACGCGGCGCGGATCAGCGCTGAGATGGCGGGTCGCCTGGTCAGCTGTCGATTGTCCGGATGGGAGGTGACAGTGGAAGTGGCGGTATTGACATCGTCACTGATGTCCGAAGGGGGAGAGATGCACGGTAAAGCGCGCGCTGGACCGGCGGTGGGATGACGGATGGATGACGGCGGAGTACCTGAGGCGTCCAGCATTTCCGCGGCTGCACTCTGTCGTTAGGACGAATGTGAGTCTGCGAACGGTCAAGTCCCCCGGATGAGCGGTATCGCGTACCGCTCCTCCGCTGGTTGTGTTGTGGTTCGGGCGGTCACCCATTGACCTTGTGTTGACATGACGCTCGTCGTGTGCATCAGGCCGATCGGCGACATCAGCTGGCGGGTTGGCGCCTCAGGCCCCTTACTAGGCCTTAGGTGCCTTACTAGAACGAACGCATCGGGCTATTGCCCGAACAACGACGGAGGACGACTCGGGAATGTCGTGGTGGGACAGCTATCGGGCGGTGTATCGCGCTGAGCTGAGGACCGGGGCACTTGAGCTCGCTGAACGAGGCTGGCCGGTGTTACCCGGCACCTACTGGCAGGCTGACCGTTGGACCGGCATCCCAGATGCGCCGCAGACAGGGCCGGTGCCGGCTGTCGCGGATGGGTTAGCCGCCGCCAGCCGTGATCCGTGCACAGTGGCCCGATGGTGGTCTGAACTGCCCTATTCGGTTTTGGTGGCGACCGGGTCGGTGGTGGACGTGATCGAAGTGTCGGCGCTGGTCGGCCGACGACTCTGTGTGCTGTTGAAAGAAACCGGCATGCTGACTCCGGTTGCGGCCACCCCGACCGGACGGTGGTGGTTCGCGGTACGCGCCGGTGAGGCGTTGCGGCCTGAGTTGGCTTCGCGGTCTGATGTGCTGCTGCACGGGCGTGGCTCGTGGGTTGCCGCGCCGCCATCGGAATCCGCGCAAGGCATCGTGCATTGGCGCATCCCGCCTTCGGCCCATGACGGCTGTCCGCCGGATACCTATGACCTTCAAGTGGCGCTATTGGAGACGCTCGGTCAACGCTCGGCCGTCGCGGCGGCCACCACCAGATTCGGAGCGGTAGGCACCGGTGTTCGTAGCTGAACATCCGGTTCGCGGGTCGGCCCCAAGCACAATACCCAATACGGTGATGGCGCCGAGCTTGTCCAGCGGTGCGTTGCCATTGCCGCATTTCGGCGACTGCACGCAGGACGGGCATCCGGTCGGACATGCACAATCGTTGATCGCGTCGCGGGTGGCGGTGAGCCAGGGTATGAGGTCGCGGAACCCTCGGTCCGCGAAACCCGCGCCGCCGGGATGACCGTCGTACACGAAGACCGTCGGTTGGCCGGTATGCGGGTGTCGTGCCGTGGACATGCCACCGATGTCCCATCGGTCGCATAGCGCGAACAGGGGGAGCAACCCGATCGCGGCATGTTCAGCGGCGTGCAGCGCACCGGGCACCCGCACTGGATCCAGCCCGGCCGCGGTTAACAGTCGCTCATCGATCGTGTACCAGACTGCCCGAGTATTCAGCGTCTGCGCTGGCAGGTCTAATGGCACCGTCTCGATGACCTCACCGTTCGGTCGCCGACGCAGATAGGACACAACCTGTGAGGTGACCATGACGTCGCCCAGCCTGATGCTAACCCCCGCCTTATCTACCCTGGCCAGATCGTCGCCAGATCCGACCGCCACATCCACTACCGAACGGGCTGAGGTTGACCACTCTGGCTCCTCGGCGTGCACTACGGCTAGCCCATCCGCCAAGTTCAGCTCGTCGACCACGAAGCTCGCGCCCCGATGCAGGTACACCGCGCCCGGATGGAGGGTGGCCGTCGCCATGGCCATATCAGCGGTGCCGAGCATCCGACCGGTATCGGCTTCCATCACTATGACCTGGCCGCCGCTGCCTCGGATGTCGACTTCGGCCGAGGGCCGCCGCGAAGGCGTCGGCCAATACCAGCCGGTCGGCCGCCGGCGGAGCACGTGATCGCCAACCAGCGAACTGAGCGCCGCGAAAGCCGGCGCGCCACCGAACAACTCCGATATCTCCGTCTCGAGCAGCGGTGACTCGGCGGCCGCGCAGACCAGATGCGGCCCGAGCAGGTACGGGTTCGCCGGGTCCAGCACGCAACTCTCCACTGGTCGGCCTAGCAGCGCGTCCGGATGATGCGCCAGGTAGGTGTCCAGCGGGTCGTCCCGGGCTACCAGCACCACCAGGGCCGCCCTTCCCGCTCTCCCCGCTCTCCCGGCCTGTTGCCAGAACGATGCCCTGGTGCCGGGGAAGCCCGCGACCAGGACCGCGTCCAGCCCAGCGATGTCAACCCCGAGCTCGAGCGCGTTGGTGGCGGCTACACCCAGCAGAGCACCGGAGCCCAACGCTAACTCCAGCGCGCGCCGTTCCTCGGGCAGGAACCCGGCTCGATACGCGGAGACCCGCGACGCCAACGCCGGGTCGACCTCGGCGAGCAGATCCGAGGCTTGCCGCGCGGTCAGCTCCGCTCCGCGCCGGGAGCGGATGAAGGCCAGGGTGCGTGTCCCCGCTACGACCAGGTCGGCCAGTATGCGCGCGGCCTCCGTCACGGCCGAACGCCGAACCGGCGCGTCGTTTTCACCGGTCAGCTCCGCCAGCAGCGGTGGCTGCCACAACGCGATCGTGCGAGGTCCCTGAGGTGAACCGTCCTCGGTCACCGCGGTAACCGTGAGTCCGGTCAGCAGCGCGGCCGACGACGCCGGCTCGGCGACCGTGGCCGAGGCCAGCACGAACGTCGGTGCGGAGCCGTATCGTGCGCACACCCGGCGCAGCCGGCGGATCAGCAGCGCAATGTGCGAGCCGAACACACCAGTGTAGGAGTGGCACTCGTCGAGGACCACGTAGCGCAGCCGGCGCAGGTACGACGCCCAGCGGGCATGCCCGGGCAGCAGCGTCCGGTGCAGCATGTCGGGATTGCTGTACACCCAGCGGGCGTGCGCTCGCACCCAGTCCCGCTCGTCCGCGGCTGTGTCGCCGTCGAAAACGGCCGCCCGCACATCGTCGAGCCCGAGTTTGGTCACGCTGCGCAGCTGGTCAGCGCACAGCGCCTTAGTGGGGGAGAGGTAGAGCGCCGTGGCGCGCCGGTCGTCGGTTAACGCGGTGAGTACCGGCAGCTGGTAGCCCAACGACTTGCCGGAGGCGGTGCCGGTTGCCAACACCACGTGCTGACCGGACCAGGCCAGCGATGCCGCCGTCGCCTGGTGGCTCCACGGCTGGGCGATGCCGACCCGGCGGAACGCGGCCACCACCGCTGATCCCGCCCAGGCCGGCCATTCGACCACACGGGCCGCCCGCGCTGGTAGCTCCACCACGTGGGTTAACGAAGTGGCAGACCCGGTTGCGGCCGCGATCCGGGACAGCAACGAGCTGGTCGGCATCGAAACTGGTCCGGTCGAGGGAACGCCATCCGACCGAGAAGTCACCACACCATTCTGGCCCCGCGAACTGTCGGATCCGCTCGCTATCGTTGTCCAGGTCTCGGGAGGCAGTGCCGGGAGGCGCGGCTCACACCCATACACTGCCGCCCTAGCGGGGGCCGCTGACCAGCCAAGCTGGTTGGCGACGCCCGATGACGCCACATTACGCAACGCGAGGACCCCGCTGGAGATCCGTCCCGGACCCGACGGAGCCTCGTTGACGAGTGCGATTCCAAATCAGGAGGACGGATGTCCCGGCACATTCTTGCGGAGAGCTCGCTGACGCTCTCCGCAAGTGACCGCACCGTGGTCGGTGTGGTCGCCGTGGTCGCCCTCATCGCGCTGGCGATCGGTTTCGTGCTGCGCAGGGAGGTCCTGGCCGCTGGCCAGGGCACCGAGCGTATGCAGGACATCGGCCGCGCGGTACAGGAGGGTGCCTCGGCCTACCTCAATCGCCAATTCCGAACGCTCGGAATATTTGTTGTCATTGTGTTCTTGCTGTTGTTCGCGCTGCCGGCGGACACCATAGGCGAGCGCATCGGTCGTTCGATCTTCTTCGTGGTCGGCGCGGTATTCTCCGCGACCATCGGTTACCTTGGCATGTGGCTGGCTACGCGGGCGAATATTCGGGTCGCGGCGGCCTCCCGCGAGAAGAATGGCCGGGAGAAGGCCATGCGGGTGGCGTTCCGCACCGGTGGCGCGGTCGGTATGTTCACCGTCGGCCTCGGCTTGTTTGGCGCCGCCCTGGTCGTTCTCGTCTACGCCGGCCAAGCCCCGAAGGTGCTGGAAGGGTTCGGCTTCGGTGCCGCTCTGCTCGCCATGTTCATGCGTGTCGGCGGCGGTATCTTCACCAAGGCCGCCGACGTCGGTGGTGACCTGGTCGGCAAGGTCGAGGCGGGCATCCCGGAGGACGATCCGCGCAACGCCGCCACTATCGCGGACAACGTTGGTGACAATGTCGGTGACTGCGCCGGCATGGCCGCTGACCTGTTCGAGTCCTACGCCGTGACCCTGGTTGCCGCGCTGATCCTCGGCTCAGCCGCCTTCGGGCTCAAGGGCCTGCTGTTCCCGCTGATCGTGCCGGCCATCGGTGTGATCACCGCCGTGCTCGGCGTATACATCACCAGGGCGCGCGTTGGCGAAGGTGGCCTGAAGGCGATCAACCGCAGCTTCTACATCTCGGCGGTGTTCTCCGCGGTGCTGTGCGTGGCGGCGGCGTTCGCCTATTTGCCGACGAGCTTCAAGGCACTCACCGGCGCCTGGGGCAACAGCGGCCCGATGGACGACACGGTCATCACCCAGGCCGGTGCGCTCGATCCTCGGGTGTTCGCTTCGGTCGCGGTGCTGATCGGCATCGTGCTGGCTGGCATTATCCTGTACCTGACCGGGTATTTCACCGGCACCGAACACAAACCGGTCAAGACCGTCGGTGACTCAGCGCTCACTGGCCCGGCCACCGTTGTGCTGGCCGGTATCTCGATCGGCTTCGAATCGGCCGCCTACACCGCGCTGGTGATCTCAGCGGCGGTGTATGGCGCGTTCGTTCTCGGCGGAGTGTCGACCACAGTCGCGCTGTTCGGGGTCGCGCTGGCCGGGACCGGCTTGCTCACCACGGTTGGCGTGATCGTGGCCATGGACACCTTCGGCCCAGTCTCCGACAACGCGCAGGGCATCGCTGAGATGTCCGGTGACGTGCACGGCGCCGGGGTGGATATCCTCACCGAGCTGGACGCGGTGGGCAATACCACCAAGGCCATCACCAAGGGCATCGCGATCGCCACCGCCGTGCTGGCCGCGACCGCGCTGTTCGGGTCTTACCGGGACGCCTTTACCAACGCGCTGAAGGCCACCGGCAAGACTGTGCAGGAGGGTGGTCAGGGCTTCTTGACCGAGGTGTTCAGCCCGAACACGCTGGTCGGCCTGATCATCGGTGCCTCGGTGGTGTTCATGTTCTCCGGGCTGGCCATCAACGCGGTGTCTCGCGCGGCTAGCGCGATCGTGTTTGAGGTGCGCCGTCAGTTCCGGGAGAACCCAGGGATCATGAAGGGCACCGTCCGGCCGGAGTACGCCAGGGTGGTCGACATCTGCACCAAAGACTCGCTTCGTGAGCTGGCCACCCCAGGCCTGATGGCGATCTTCGCGCCGATCGCGGTCGGTTTCGGTCTCGGCGTCGGACCGCTGGCCGGCTACCTGGCCGGCGCGATCGCCTGCGGCACCCTGATGGCCATCTTCCTGGCCAACTCCGGTGGCGCCTGGGACAACGGCAAGAAGCTCATCGAAGACGGCGTGCACGGCGGCAAGGGCACCGATGCCCATGCGGCCACCGTCATCGGTGATACCGTCGGTGACCCGTTCAAGGACACCGCTGGCCCGGCGATCAACCCCTTGATCAAGGTGATGAACCTGGTCTCGGTGCTGATCGCGCCGGCTGTGGTGACACTGTCGGTGGGCGGGGGTGCTTCGCCGGTGCGGTTCCTGATCGCCGCCGGTGCGGTGTTGATCATTGCCGCCGCCGTGGTGGTGTCCAAACGCCGGTCCACCTCGATCGCGGATGTCCCGGCGAAAGCCCCGGTCGGCTGAGCACGGTCCCGTTAGGCGAACGGCACGCTCGCTCGGAGGCCGTGTGACAGTGCTGTTCGCTGGGCCGACGGAGGAACCGGTGAATGATCACTCCAGAGGTCTTAGAGCGGCTGGAGGAGCGCTGGCTATCGCGCTGCTGGGATGGCCCGCGGTCGGTTGCTCCAGCTCGCACCCCGAGCGGCTGCCACCGGCTGATGACCCGGTCGCTTGGGCCGGTCGAGTGTGTTCCTCGCTGGAGCCGCTGTCCGCGCTGCGTAATCAGCGGCCGAGTTTCAACACGAATAACCCGGCCGCCAGCCGGGAGTCGTTGAGCCGCTACTTCGAGAACATCAGGCAACGCGTCGACGAGTCGCTGCAAGGGCTTGACCAGGTCGGCCCATCCCCGATCCGAGACGGCGACAACCTGACCGCGACGCTGCGTGGCGGCTTGGAACGGATGCGCACAGCGTTCGCGGACGCTGGCGCGAAGGTCAACGCGGTCGATCCGAGCGACCCGGTGGCGTTGGGCTCGAAGCTGCCGGGCATCCTCATCGACTTGGCCAAGACGTCAGGGGAAGGCGATCCGCGGAATCTGGACAGCAACCCAGCGTTCAACGACGCGGTAAGACAGTCGCCGAGCTGCGCGCTGATCGCGGGCGCCGCCGGTGCCCGGAGCGGTCGCTGACACCAGCTGTTGACAGCTCTAACCCAGTCGGCGTGTTGGCTACTTGGTCCGCGAGTCGGCTGGCCTTAGGTCGAACGAGTGTTCTACGGTGGTTGTTGTGGCGCAGCTGTCTTTTTATTCCGCCGAGGCCCGCGATATCCGGCTGGCGGACCTCGCGGGTCTTCTGTGCGGCCCCGGACAGCTGGTGAGGTTCGGGGCCAGCGGCACCGCCCGGCTGAGCATGATCCTGGACGATCCCGCGCGCGGACCGGCGCTGCGGGCTGAGGCCGCCGTTCGGGGCATCGATACTGACTTGGTTCCGGTTGAGTCGGGTTCTTGGGTGCTGCGCACCGCTTTCCGTCGTGACCTAGTTGAGCTTGCCGCTTCGTGGTCATGCGGAGCGGTCAAATCGGTGCCGGAAGGTTTTTACCTGGACGGGGCGTTGCTGAGGATGTGGGTACTTGCCTCAGGCGTCGCGGACCGCCGTTCGGGTTATCTTCTTGGCCTGGATCCCCACTCCCCGCAGACTCATGGGCTGTTGGCTCAAGCGGTCACCAGGCTGGGTCTGCCGGTACTGCGGCTGGGTCCGAGGGGAGGCGGTCCGGCATTGCGGATATCAGGGGTGCGAGCTCGACGCCGGTTGGCTGAATTAGTGGGACCAGCGCCGGAATTGGCGGTAATGAGCTACTGGCCGGCTTGATCGGCTGGTTACGCTCCCGCTCGTTCCTCCGACCAACGGTCAACATCCGTGCGGAGCTAGCCAGGGATGTGCGAGTCTGGCTAGTGCTGCCTAATCGGAGGCGGCGATGGCGCGCGGCGCTCGGGCGGCGCTGGAGCCACGAGGAAGGGAACGGACAAGCAGTGGCAGCACGTGGAGGCGCGGCACCCGGCAAGACATCGCGGGGCCGCAGCAGCGGCGCGACCAACGGTTCGGGCGGACGTCGCCTGGTGATCGTCGAGTCGCCCGCGAAGGCACGTAAGATCGCCTCGTACCTGGGGTCCAATTACGTGGTCGAGTCTTCTCGTGGACACATCCGGGATCTGCCACGCGGTGCCGCCGACGTGCCGGCGAAGTACAAAGGTGAGGCGTGGGCCCGGCTCGGGGTGAACGTCGACAATGCCTTCGAGCCGCTGTATGTGGTGACTCCAGAGAAGAAAGCCACGGTCACCGAGCTCAAAGACGCGCTCAAGGGCGTCGACGAGCTGTTGCTCGCGACAGATGGTGACCGTGAGGGCGAGGCAATCGCCTGGCACCTGCTGGAGACGCTCAAACCGAAAGTTCCGGTCAGCCGGATGGTGTTCCACGAGATCACCGAGCCGGCCATTCTGGCGGCGGCGGCCAACCCGCGCGGCCTGGACCACAGTCTGGTCGACGCCCAGGAAACCCGCCGCATCCTGGACCGGCTCTATGGTTACGAAGTCTCCCCCGTACTGTGGAAAAAGGTCATGCCGAAACTCTCGGCTGGCCGAGTGCAGTCAGTGGCCACGCGGATCATCGTGCAGCGCGAGCGCGAACGGATGGCGTTCGTTTCGGCCGGCTACTGGGACATCGCCGCTGTGCTGTCCACCGAGGAGCCGGCCGGCGGATCGGCGAGTGGCTCCGACGAGCCGCGCACCTTCGGCGCCCGGCTGGTCGCCGTGGATGGAGTCAAGGTCGCCAGCGGCCGTGACTTCGGGCCCGATGGTCAGCTCCGGACGAACGCGCTCGCGCTGGACGAGGCTGACGCTCGCCGGCTGTCCCAGGCTCTGGATGGCCGCGAGTTCACCGTCGCCAGCGTGGAATCACGGCCGTATACCCGCAAGCCGTACCCGCCGTTCATGACCTCGACCCTGCAGCAGGAAGCCGGCCGCAAGTTGCGTTTCTCCTCCGAGCGCACCATGCGTTCCGCCCAGCGGCTGTATGAGAACGGCTATATCACCTACATGCGTACCGACTCCACCACGCTGTCCGAGTCGGCGATCAACGCGGCCCGTGCCCAGGCCCGGGAGCTCTACGGCGATGCTTACGTCGCCGATAAACCGCGCCAGTACCCCCGAAAGGTGAAGAACGCCCAGGAAGCGCACGAGGCGATCCGACCGGCCGGTGAAGTCTTCCGCACCCCGGGTGAGATCGCCCGCGAAGTAGACGGCGACGACTTTCGGCTCTACGAGCTGATCTGGCAGCGCACGGTGGCCTCTCAGATGGCCGACGCACGGGGCATCACCGTGTCCGTGCGGATCACCGGCTTGGCCGGCCCCAGTCCGATTGCCAGCTCGGCTGGCGGCGGCGAGGAGTGCACCTTCGCCGCCTCCGGGCGGACCATCACGTTCGCCGGCTTCCTCAAGGCGTATGTCGAGACGGTCGACGACCAAGTCGGCGGCGAAGCGGACGACGCCGAGCGGCGGTTGCCTACGCTCGCCGAGGGCCAGCGGTTGGACGCCGAACAGCTCACCCCGGAAGGTCACACCACCAACCCGCCAGCTCGCTACACCGAGCCGAGCCTGGTCAAGGCGTTGGAGGAGCTGGGTATCGGCCGACCGTCCACGTACACGAGCATCATCAAGACTATCCAGGACCGAGGCTACGTGTGGAAGAAGGGCAGCGCCCTGGTCCCATCGTGGGTGGCCTTCGCGGTGGTCGGGCTGCTGGAGCGGCACTTCGGCCGGCTGGTCGACTACAACTTCACCGCCGCGATGGAAGACGAGCTGGATTCCATCGCGGCGGGTGACCAGCAGCGCACCGTCTGGCTCTCCGGGTTTTACTTCGGCTCGGGCTCGGTTGGTAAGGCTGAGACTGGATCGGTGGCTGGTTCCGGTGGGCTCAAAAAGCTCGTCGGGGTCAACCTGGAGGAGATCGACCCGCGCGAGATCAACGCGATCCCGCTGTTCACCGACGCGCACGGTGACGAGGTTGTGGTTCGGGTAGGTCGCTACGGGCCGTACCTGGAGCGGATTGTGGGTGGTGTCTCGCAGCGAGCCAACCTGCCCGATGACCTGCCACCCGACGAGCTGACCGCTGAGATCGTCGAACAGCTCTTCGCGGTGCCACAGGAGGGTCGTTCGCTCGGCACCGATCCGGAGACCGGTCATGAGATCCTGGTTAAGGAGGGTCGCTTCGGCCCTTATGTCACCGAGCTGTTACCCGAGCCGGAAGAAGGCACACCTAAGTCGAAGCAGCCCAAGCCGCGCACTGGGTCGTTGTTCAAGTCAATGACGCTGGACAGCGTCACGCTAGGCGATGCGTTACGGCTGCTCTCGCTGCCTCGGGTCATTGGTACCGATCCCGTGTCCGGTGAGGAGATCACTGCGCAGAACGGTCGCTATGGGCCCTACTTGAAGAAAGGCACGGATTCGCGTTCGCTTGCCGATGAGGACCAGATCTTCACCGTGACGCTGGAGCAGGCACGTGAGATCTACGCCCAGCCCAAGCAGCGTGGTCGAGGTCGGGCGGCTACCGTGCCGCCGTTGCGTGAGCTGGGTACTGACCCGGCGACCGGCAAGCCGATGGCGGTCAAAGATGGCCGGTTCGGTCCTTACGTCACCGACGGAGAGACGAACGCGTCCCTGCGCAAGGGCGATAACGTGGAGGCGTTGACCGACGAGCGGGCCGCTGAGCTGCTCGCTGAGCGACGCGCTCGAGCGGCCAGCGCCCCGAAGAAGCAGGCGCCGGCCCGCCGGAAAAAGGCCACCACGCCGGCCTGAGATGTCGCGCAAGCGAGTCGCAATGCGGCAGCCACCCGCCGGTGTAATCGGGGCGCGTCATGGTACCCGTCGTGGCGAGTGTCAGTCTACGCTGGCCAGATGTGAGCGTTGATGGTCGCGGCGGGCTGGGCGGTGACGAATCGCCTTCGGAGCGCACTGATCCACTGCTGCCGGTGGTCGGCGTGCCACCGCCTTCGCGGAGACGCGGAGGCTGGGAGTACCGCCCCACGATCAGCCCGACGTCCAATGGCCTGAGCTTGACGGGGCTGACTCGGCGATCTTGGAGCCGAGTCGGCTCGAGGGCGTTCACCCTCGTCTTCGTGGCTATTTTCGTGCTGATCCTGGTGCAAGCGGTGGCCAGTGTGCTCACCGCGGGGTCTTAGGTCGGGGTCTTAGGTCCCGGCGGCTACCCTGGGAATGCCCGCGGCCGTACATGTGCGGCCCGCCGCTGCCGTGGAGGTGAGGCGCAATCGGCCTAGAGACCGCGTCCGGCGGCGACCGCGCTATCGAGGGAGGGCTCGACTTTTCGTCGTCGGTGGTCCATCGCGTGTGCGGGGTGCTCGCCATCCCCGCTTTCCGGCGGTTGTGGTTGGTCACCGCCGTGGCTTCGATGGGGGACTGGCTGTCGTTGCTGGCGCTCTCGGCGCTGGCCACTCAGCTGACCAGCGGCTACCAGGCGCAGAGCTTCGCGCTGGGCGGTGTGATCGCCACTAAGCTGCTGCCCGCGCTGGTGCTCGGTCCGATGGCTGGTGTGCTCGCCGACCGGTTCGACCGACGGGTTGTGATGGTGATCTGCGACCTCGCGCGGTTTGGGCTTTTCTTTTCGATCCCGCTGGTCGGGACGCTGGGGTGGTTGTTCGCCGCCACGTTCGGAATCGAGATCTGTTCGATGTTCTGGATACCGGCTAAGGATGCCTCGATCCCGAACCTGCTGCGCCGCCCGGACCAGGTGGAGACGGCCAACCAGCTGAGCCTGGCGATGACCTACGGCGTCGCCGTGGTGACCGCGTCCGGGCTGTTCACCGTCGTGTCAACGGTCGGCAGGTTGCTCGGCGACACCCCAAGCCCCACCGCCACCGTCTACCTCGCGCTGATAATCAATGGAACTGGCTATCTCCTCACCGCGCTGACGGTTTGGTTTCGCATCCCCGAGATCTCGGGTCGCTCGCCGGGTCGGCACGCCGAACGCATTGGACTGCTCAGCCTGCTGCACGACGGGGTGAAGTTTGTCGGATCAACGCCGCTGATCCGAGGCTTGGTCATCGGCATCATGGGCGCGTTCGCCGCCGGTGGCGCGGTGATCGCGTTGGCCAGGTTGTATGCGACCAGTCTGGGTGGCGGGGACGCCGCGTACGGCATGCTGTTCGTGTCGGTGTTCATCGGGATGGCCACCGGAATGGGCGCGGTGCCGCACCTGTCGCGGCGGCTGCCACACAACCGTTTGTTCGGTAGCGCGATTGTGGCCGCCGGCATCAGCCTGGTTCTGGTGGCGCTCGCGCCGCACCTATCCGTCGCTTTAGCCGCGGTCGCTCTCGTCGGGTGCTGCGCTGGAACGGCGTTCTTGACCGGCTTGACGATCATCGGCGCGCAGGTGGCCAATGAGATCCGGGGGCGGGTCGTGGCGTTTGTGCAGTCGATCGTGCGGCTTGACCTGCTCGCGTCGATGGCCGTCGTCCCGCTGGTGGTTGGCCTGGTGCAGACCCAGGTAGTCGATGTTTACGGCCACCCGGTCCACATCGACGGCACTCGCGCCGTGCTGGGCGTGGCTGGTGTGTTGGCGGCGCTGGTGGGAGTGCTGGCCTACCGGCAGATGGACGACCGGCGCCGCGAGCCGCTGTTGCCCGACCTACTGGCCGCGCTGCGCCGGGATGACCGTCGCTTGGGTAGCGGGTTGCTGGTCGCGGTCGAAGGTGCCACGGCCGTCGAGTCGGCGGAGCAGACAGCTCGCCTGGTGGCCTGGTTGCGGGCGGAGGGCCACCAAGTGACCCAGCCGGGGGAGGGTCGGGACGACACGCCGCGAGTGGCTAACGTGTTGCTCAGCGGTCAGCTGGCCGGAACGCGGGCTCGTGTGCTGGCCGCCGCCGCCGTCCGCGCGGATGTGGTGGAGCGCGAGGTCCGGCCCGCGTTGGAGGCGGGTGACGTCGTCGTAGTGGACCGGTTTCTGGCCAGCCCACTGATCGCGTTCGGCCTGGCCGCGAGCGCTGACAATGGTTCGGGTTCACGAGTTGAACTGAACACCGGTGAGCTGGAGAGCCTGGCTAGCTGGGCGACCGGGCGGCTGCGTCCGGATGTGACGGTACTTCTGGATCGCGCACCGTCGGCGGAACCGCTGGCCTCCAAACAGACAGAGCCATTGGCGATGGGTGAGGAACATCTACGAGTGCAGCGGCTGCTCGCCCGGGTGGCGGCCGCCGAGCCGCATCGATATGTCGTGGTAGACGCCGACGCCGAGCCTGATGTGGTGGCGCAACGGATTCGGGATGGCCTGGCTCCGATGATCCGTGCGCAGCGGCGGAAAGGCGCCTGGTCGCGATGAGCGTGTGGGCTGACCTGGTGGGTCAAGGCCGGGCGATCGCGGAGCTGTCCCACGCGGCGGCCGAGCCGAGCGCGATGACCCACGCGTGGCTGTTCACCGGGCCACCGGGTTGCGGTCGATCGGTGGCCGCGCGGGCGTTCGCGGCGGCGTTGCAGTGCGGGCAATCCTCGGCCGAAGGGCGCCCTGGTTGCGGACGCTGCCAGAGCTGCCGCACCGTACTCGCCGGCACCCATCCCGACGTGCGCGAAGTCGTACCCGAGGGGCTGTCCATCTCGGTGGCCGAGATGCGCGCGCTGGTGCAGATCGCGGCGCGCCGCCCGAGCACAGGGCGCTGGCAGATCGTGCTGATCGCCGATGCCGACCGGTTGACCGAAGGGGCGGCGAACGCGCTGCTCAAAGCTGTTGAAGAACCAGCGAATGCCACAGTGTTCCTGCTGTGCGCGCCGTCGGACCATCCCGACGACGTGCCAGTCACCATTCGGTCGCGCTGCCGGGTGGTGCCGCTGTGTACTCCGTCGACGGACGCCATCGCCGCTGTGTTGGCCGAGCGCGACGGCATTGATCCGTCGACGGCGGAATGGGCCGCGTCGGTATGCGGTGGCCACGTCGGTCGGGCCCGTCGAATGGCACGCGACGACGAGGCGCGCGCTCGCAGGGAGCAGGCGCTGCGGCTGCCGCTGACGCTGCGTAGCTTCGGCGATGTATTTACCGCCGCCGACGAACTGATCGGTTCCGCCGAGGCGGAGGCCGCCGATCTGTCCAGCGCCCGGGATCTCGCCGAACGGGAAGCCCTGGCCATCGCGATGGGTGCGGGCGGTACGGGCAAGGGGGTGGCCGCCGCCGCTCGGGGCGCCAAGGCCGCCGAGCGTGATCTGGAGCGCAAGCAGCGTTCACGGGCAACCCGTACCCAGCGGGACGCGCTGGACCGAGCGTTGGTCGACCTGGCCGGCTTTTACCGCGATGTGCTCGTCGTCCGGTTCGGCGCCGCCGTCGCGTTCACCCACCCCGACCACTTGCCCGATGCACAGCGAGCCGGGGCCGCGTGGACACCCGAGTCGACCCTGCGCCGGCTGGAGGCCGTCTTGAGTTGCCGAAAAGCGCTTGCGCTCAACGTCAAGCCGCGGATCGCCGTGGAAGCCATGCTCACCGTGCTGTACACCGGCTGAGCGTCGCTCGCCTGGAGCGCGGCCGCGATTCGTCTATTTCTGGCACGGTCTCGCTGCCCGGATTCGTGGTCTGCTGGGCGGGATGCGTCGCATGCGGGTGCTGCATGGGAACTTGCCCGGCCGAGCGAAGGTCACACCGGATGAGTCCGTCGTTGACGGCGGTCGCTAAACTAGAGGGCAGCATCATCCGCCGCCTTAGCTCAGTCGGTCAGAGCGACGCACTCGTAATGCGTAGGTCCGGGGTTCGATTCCCCGAGGCGGCTCCACCGTTCCAGCAGGTCACGGGCTTTCGGATCTTTGCGCGCAGCCAGCGACGCAAAGCCTCAACAGCCAGCTCTGATCCGCGCCGGGGAGGAGATCAAGCAGCTCGACAAGCCGGTCGCCCGCCACATCGCTGCGGCGATCCGCGCCCTGGCGTGGTGGCGAGCAGGTGGCCGTCAGGGTTGAAGGCCACCTCGCGGACCGCGCTGGTGTGGCCTTATAGGGCGCTGGGAACTACGGCTTCTACGATCCTGTGAATGGCGCAGCTGTCGGGTTCCGTCGGCCGGATCGTGCAGGTCATCCGGGAGCAGCTGCCCGCTTTGCTAGACCGGATGAGCGTTCGGGTCCGTGAAGAAGTGCCGTTCTACGCCGCTGAGGACGTTGTTGATGGCGCGGAACTGCGCGCGTTCTTGGCGGCCAACGTCGAGTATGTGCTCGGCGGCCTGCTTGGTCTGCTTGGTGGTGATGTCAGTGACGTGGCGGCGCCTATGGCCACCGGACACGCCCGCGCCACCCAAGGCGCGCCGCTGGTGGAAATGCTCGCCGCCTACCGGTTGGGTTTCGCCGAGCTCTGGGTAGCATTCGTCGACGTGGCGCGGACCCTGCCCGAGGTCACTGATGCGGCGCTGGTCGAGCTCGCCGGTGAGATGTTCCAGCTACACAGTGCCTACGCCGATGCCTCGGTCAGCGGCTACCGCGACGAGTACCGCGAGATCCTATGCACTACTGAGTGCGAGCACAGCGTGCTGGTGGAGGCCGTGCTGGCCGGATCAACGAGCAAGGGTGCGCTCTGGGAGGTCGCGCAGGCATTGCGACTTCCGTTGGAGGGCCATTTCCTGGTTGTCGCCGCCGAGCGGTCGAGCTGGGCCATGACCCGCTACCGAGGGTGGAGCCGGCCCTGGCCGCACTCGACGTCAGCTCAATCTGGCGCCTCCAGCCGGAGCAATCGGCCGGGGTACTCTCCCTGCGACGCCCGCCTCAGGTATCAAGCGTGCTGGACACGTTGACTCGCCACGCCCTCGCGCGGATCGGAGTGAGCCCGGTGTTCACTCAATTGCGTCAGGCCACGCGCGGGCTTCAACTGGCCAGACTGGCCCTGGAACACCAGCAACCAGGTACCGGAGTCGAGCAGTTCCGCGACAGCCCGCTGTCCATGTTGGTCGCCTCCGCGCCCGATGCCGCTATCGAGGCCGCTCGCTCGGTGCTGGGATCGTTGCTCGAGTTGCGCGAAGAGGACCGCGACCTGCTTATCGGCACCCTGCTGACTTGGTTGGACGTCAATGGATCAGCTAACGCCGCTGGTGCGGCGCTGTTCTGTCACCCCAACACAGTGCGTTACCGATTGCGCCGAATAGAGGAGACCACGGGCCATTCACTCAGCGCCCCAACGCAGCTGGCGGAGCTCGTCACCGCTGTGAGGGCATGGTCAGAACTGCCGCATCACAGCTGAGCGGATCCTGCCGCGTGGAGCGGTGTGGTACCGGTACTCATTTAACACTGACACTCACTGCCTAGCCCGGCATGTCTGCGTCATTGGGCACGCCGGACCAGGCGTATCTTGAATGAGGAGAACGGTCAGCCCAGCTTCGCGTATTGCGGCTGGGTCTTCACCACGTTCACGGTCGGGCCGTCAGCCTCAGTCGCGAGCTTGAACTGAGTTCGGATATCTTCAGCTGTGTCGGCATGCGCTGCGCGGCACCCGAATCCCTTCGCAACCGACGCGATATCCAGCCCTGATAGATCAAGGCCTGGTACGCCTGGTGCCTCCTCCAGTTCCGCGAACGACTTGAGAATGGAGTATTCGCCGTTCCGGAAGACTACGAACACGATGGGCAGCTTGTGCTGAGCCGCCGTCCAAATCGCCTGGAGGGAATACTGGAACGAACCATCGCCGATGGTGGCTATAACTGTCCGCTGAACTCCCTCGGCCCGGTCGCCCAGTGCCACTCCAACAGCGCCGGGCACGCCCCAACCGATACCACCGCTTGCCGTCGTGAAGAACGAACCGGACCGCACGGTCGGCAGCCACTCGGCGTGCACGGCCATGGTTGAGGTGGATTCGTTGACGATCGCCGCGTCGGGCGGGCGCACATCACTCAGCGCTGCGTACGCCTCGGCCGGCGTCAAAGGGCTGCTAGGGCTAGCCGGCAACTGGTGTGGCCACGACAGCGGCTTCGGCGCCACTCGTCCGGATGGCGCCTCCACCTTGTCGATTAGGAGATCAATCGCCAGCTTGGCATCCCCCCGCGATCGTCATTGGCAGATTGCCCTGGAACAGTGGATGATCCTCGGGGAACCAGTTGAGCGTGGAAATACTCAACCAGGGATTGGTTGTGATCATGGGTGTTCCTTGGTGGTGGTTCGACGGTAGTTGACTCCAGCACGGGTCGGTACCGCCCAATTTCTCCACGACGCACCAGCGAAGGTTGTCAGAAGCCCCCGCTCCCTCGGCGTTGAGGGTTTGCCGTGCCGCTGACAGGCCTCATTAACACCCTTGACGGCAAGCAGGCAAGCAACAGGGTTAGCTTGCCGCGGCGCTCTCCCGCTCTTCGGTCTGTGCCTGGGCATAAGCCCTGTCACGGTCCCACGCGGCCAGTGCCCGAACGGCATCAGCCAACGCCAATTTGCGTAACTGGCGCGCGGCGGCGGCGCCGACGCTGACCTTCAGTTGAACGCGCACCGATGAAGGTACGCCGCTGTCGTCGCGTCCACGTCGAACTCGACCCGCTCGGTCATGAGAAAGAGGGTACGACACATCATGGAGTGTCGGCGTGTGCTTTGCCCCGCCTCGGCCTGGATGTCTCCCGGGTCGATCAGTCGGCGCGGTGGCGAGCTCATCCAGGACATTCCGGTCGGCTGTGACAGCGCCGCCCAGCCGGTTCAGGCCGGGCCCGGTCCGGCTCTTTTTCGGTATGCGCGGCGACCCATTCTTCGCCGACGCCGACGGCGCCTTCACGGATTCCGATGGACCGGCACCGACACCTTTGCCGGCAAGGACATTCTGTCTATCACGCTGGAGGTACCCCCGGCGGCCTGCCGTGACGACCGCGAAGCCGACCACAGGACACGGAATTCGGTGACAACTTCGCCTCCGGGCGGAGCCGACACACAGGGTCTGGTACCGGGCAGCGGCCGTCCGAGGTCCCCGCGTCCAAGGACCAATGGCCCGAGGCCGTGGCGTGAGTCGCAGATAGGGTCCAGTATTGGCACCGAATCCGCGGGAGCCGTGAGTGAGAACGTTACGACGGGACGAATGTCTGGGCGGCAAGCCACCCGGACTGGTGCGAGGGAGTGCCCGATGAGTGGACTGTGGGACGGGCGTCCGGTTGTGGTAGGCATCGACGGTTCCTGGTCCGCGCGGCGTGCCGCCGTGTGGGCGTCCAAGGAGGCGTCGTGTCGGAACGTCCGATTGCGGCTTGTGACCGCTGTGAGCGTTCCCTCTTTTACTTTTGCTGGGAGGTACGCCCCGCACTCAGCGGAGCTGTTCGCGGAGCTCGAGACAAAGGCACGGGAACAGCTGGAGCAGACGCGCGCCGAGGTAGTAACTCGCCACCCCGCTCTGGAAGTAGACGTGAAGGTCCGTCCGGAGCATCCGGTGTCAGCGTTGATCACCGAGTCGAAAGAAGCTGCGTTGGTGGTTCTCGGCTCCGCTCAGGAGGAGCCCCGGCACCGACTGATATCGAATTCCCTTGCGGTGAGCCTGGCGGCCCACGGGAGCAGCCCGGTCGCGGTCATCCGGAGTCGGGAGCCCGGCTTGGATATCCTTTCGGATGGGCCGGTAGTCGTGGGGGTCGACGGGTCGCCAGTGAGTGAGGCGGCTGTGGCGATCGCGTTCGACGAGGCGTCGACCCGTGCCGCGGAATTGATTGCGGTGCACTGTTGGATCGATTTTGCGTCGGACATTGAATACTTTTATGCAAGCCAGTATGTCATCGATTGGCATGCTATCGAGTCTCGTGAAGAGGAAATGCTGGCTGAGCGCTTGGCGGGATGGCAGGAAAGGTACCCCGACGTAAAGGTTCGTCGGGTGATCAGCAGAGACAAACCCGCCCACAGCTTGTTGTCCCACGCGACCGCGACCACAGCTCAGTTGCTCGTGGTGGGTAGCCGGGGCCGGGGCGGTTTTGTCGGGTTGCTGCTCGGATCGGTCAGCCAGAATCTGATTCACAACGTCTCGTGCCCGCTGATCGTCGCGCGTCCGGCACGCGACACATGAGCGTCGCTGGGCCGAGTCGCAGGATGGCGGGGGTTGCTGCGCCGATGCAGTGAGATCAATACGCGCAGCACTTCGCGGCTCATCGGGTGGATCTCCGCCATCTGGGGTTCGAGATTTCCGCCTGGATCAGTGCCTGGATCAGTGAGGTTTCCGCGTCGTCGCGGTCGCCCAGGTCGAGCTGGGCGCGGGCGGTCTTGATGGCCACCGGGCCGAGCCGAGTGGGCGGTAGCCCGGTGTCGGCGCCGGCTAGTTGCTCGGCCAGCCGGACCACTTCTTCGCGAGGCCGGCCCAGGTCGCCTTCGGTGGCCAGCAGGCAGGCCAGTGATCCCGTGAACGGTGAACACCCCACGGGAAAGCGGTCACCGAGATCGACTCACCGCGACCGAGTCCGCTGTGGTGATCACTGGGATTGCGATATCGGGCGCACCACCCGCGCACGTAGGACACCGAGCACCTGTTCGGCAAGCCGGCGCACCGTGTACCACTCCGCGGGCCGATCCATGACATCGATCAGCTCGACCTCACCCGCGCTGACCCGTACCTCGAAGCGGCCGGTCGCGGTGTAGAGGCCGAGTCTGCGGCGCACGTCAGCAGCGATGAGCTCGTCCGAGCGCGCAAGGATCCGCACCAGATCCCGGTAGGTCACCACTCCGATCACCTGGTTTCCGTCACACACCGGCACCGCGCGGACTCGTGCCCGTCGCATCCGGTCGATGAGCGCCGGCACGTCCTCGTCCGGCGTGGCATACAGGACCTCGGTCACCATCACATCCGCGACCGAGCTCCGGGCCGGCGGCGCGGGCTGCTCGGGCTCCCGCGGGTCCCCGAATTCCCGCGCGTCGCGCGGAAACCGGTGGTCGACCAGGTCGCCCTCGTTCACCACGCCGGCGAGTGCCCCGTCCGGGCCGACAACCGGCAGCAGCGTGAATCCGCCGGCTGCCATGATCTGTGCGGCCCCTTTGATGGTGTCGGTCGGCAGCACCGTGACGGCCGGTCTGCTCATCACCTGGTCAAGACGCATCAGGCAGCCTCATCTCACGTCGAAGTCTCACCGCCGCGCTCTTCGTGCGACTCGTCTCAGCATGCTTCGACGTCCCCGATCGTCAACAGGGCCCGGGGCCTGTAGCCGATAGTGACCTAGGTCCCGTCACCTCGGATACGTGACGCGGTACGCCCCGCGCGGGTGGTGGCCGCTTAAATCTCGCAGGAATGGCGTACGCGGTCGCAACGCCTGGGGATGCGGTTCACGGTTCATTCAATGCCCTGCCCCGCGGGGCCGTGGCCCGCCGCGAACGTCCTCGATTGGCTGGACCGGGTCAGCGCTCATGTGGTCTTCCTCGATCGGAGAGACAGGCCGGCGAATGGGCGCGTCGTGGTGGCGCTCCACGACCTGCCGAGTGACGAGGCGGGTGAGTGTGCGCTCCTTGCTCTTCGGATCGAGGGTCTTTCGTCCCCGTACCAGGGGAGGTTCGTGCCTAGCCACCACCGATCCGCGACGGCCAACCTGGGTACCAGCACGGATCGGAGAGGAGCGCTCGACATGCAGCCCGGGTCAGAAGCCTCGCCCCGCCGCCCGGGGACGGCTGCCGCGCCGGGCGACCAACCAGAGAACGGGCCGGCCGATGCAATCCGATGGAAATCTGAGAGGACAGTTATGATCGAATTCACCGTGTTGGGCCGGCACCAGTGCCTGCGGTTGTTGGCCGAACGGACGGTCGGTCGCGTAGTCCTGGTCGAGGACGGGGTACCCACCGCCCATCCGGTCAACTACCTGCTCGACGGCGAGGAGATCGTTTTTGCCACCGCGTCGAGGCCCAAGGTGCTCGCTGCGGCGGGCCGGCACGTGCTGGGCTTCGAGGTCGACAGCATCGACTCCCACACCCACAGTGGGTGGAGCGTGGTCGGCGCCGGTGAGGCCTACGAGATCACCGCACCCATGAGGCTCGCGGCGCTGGCCCGCACGATAGGCGAGTCGTGGGTGCCCGGCAGCAGCGGGCACACCATCGCCATCCCCCTGCGCATCCTGCACGGCCGGCGTCTGGCCCCGGCCGGCTTCGTCAGCGACAGCCTCTGCGGCAGCCCGATCTAGCACACGATCGAACGGAATGTGAGTGACACGAAGAGCCCGACCGTGCCCGACGAGTCAGCCCCGGAGGCGGGAGCATCCCGTCCGCGTCTACGCCGCACCCTGGTCTCCGAGGTCATGACCCACGAGCTGGTCTGGGTGCGGCGTGGTCACCCTGACCGGCGAGCTCGACACCCGTGCTGACACTCGGTTGCTGGTCGAGTTCACCGAGCGTCTGGAGGGCGTCGTCGCTGTGACCGACCAGTTGAGCTGCCAGATCGATCAGGACGGGGGCTACCCGACCTTCGGCCCGCTGTACTGATCGGTCATGACTCGAAGGGCGTGTCTGGCTAGGCTGAGTCGACTCATCGGGTGTGGGATGACACTGAGGGTGAGTTGATCCACGCGAACAGCGTGCTTGCTCTTGATCTGGAGAGCAAGCATCGGAGGGCGTACATGGCCTCAGTCGCTGATGCAAGGCAAGGCCGGTCCAGTGGTACCGAACGCGGACGCCCGTCGGCCGACCGTCAAGCGTTGACCTTTCCCGACGGGCCACGTCTGGAGCTCGATCAGCTGCTGGGGCAGCTCATCGAGCGGGCCCAGGAGGTCATCGCGACCCAGGGGCGGCTGCGCGGCCTGCTGCGGGCCAACCAGACGATTGCCAGAGACCTGGAGCTGCCGGTGGTGCTGACCAGCATCGCCGAGGCGGCGCGGGACCTGGTCGGTAGTCGGTACGCGGCACTGGGTGTGATCGGCGGGGACGGACACCTCACCGAGTTCGTCCACGTCGGCATGGACCCGGAGACCGTCGCCCGGATCGGTGACCTGCCCCAGGGCAAAGGACTGCTGGGAGCCCTGATCGAGGAGCCCGCCCCGATCCGGCTGGACGTGATCTCCGACGATCCGAGGTCGTCGGGATTCCCAGCGGGGCACCCGCTGATGCGTGGTTTTCTTGGCGTGCCGATCCGCATCCGTGACGCGGTGTTCGGCAACCTCTATCTGGCCGAGAGCACACGCGGAGGCTTCACTCGAGAGGATGAGGAACTGATCACGGCGTTGGCTTTCTCCGCGGCGATCGCCATCGAAAATGCCCATCTCTACCAGGCGGCCCGCACGCGGCAGCAATGGCTGCAGGCCTCGGCGGAGATCAGCCAGCGGTTGCTGTCCAACGAGGTCGGCGACGGTGGCGCGTCCCTGCGACTGATCGCCCAGCACGCGCGCCAGATATCCGACGCGGACCTGGTCACCGTGATGCTGCCGTCTGACGATGAGAAGACCCTGTCGATCACAGTCGCGGTCGGTGAGCTGGCGGAGCGGGTTGAGGGCCGGGTCGTGCCGATGGCCGGCTCGCTGTCCGGACAGGTGTTCCTGCCCAAGACCCCGCTACGGGCCGCTGGCCCCGCCGACCACCCTGGACTGGTATCCGCGGCCTCGGGGCAGCTGGATGTCGGTCCCGCCCTGGTCATCCCCCTGCTCGGCGCGGCTCGAGTATGGGGTGTCTTGTCCATGCTTCGTCGAGCGGAGCGAGCCGTGTTCCACAGCGACGACCTGGACATGGCCAGCAGCTTCGCCAACCAGGCCGCCATCGCGTTGGAGCTGGCGGAGGCGCGCGCGGAGCAGCAGCGCGCCGCGATGCTCGACGAACGGGACCGGATCGCCGCGGACCTGCATGACCAAGTCATTCAACGGCTGTTCGCGGCCGGTCTGTCGTTGCAGAGCGTCCTCAGCCGGCTCGGGCCGGGGCGAGCGGCCAACCTGGTGGGCGAGACGATCCGCAACCTGGACGAAACCATCAACCAGATTCGCACCACGATTTTCCAGCTGCACGAGCCCGTCGACGCCGAACCGGTCGGGGTGCGTGCCCGACTGCTGCACACGGTCTCCGAGCTGACGCCGGCGCTGGGTTTCAACCCGAGCCTGCGGTTCCGCGGTGTGCTGGAGGACACGTTGGACGTGGCGTTGGTCGCTGACCTGGTGGCCGTCGTGCGGGAGGCGTTGAGCAATGTCGCCCGTCACGCGGGAGCGCGCAGCGCCGAGATCGACGTCCTGGCGGGTGCCGGGAAACTGACCGTGACGGTGGCCGACGACGGAGTAGGGATCTCCGGCGGCACGATTCGCTCCAGCGGGTTGGCGAACCTGCGAGAGCGCGCCCAGCGGCACGGAGGAGCCTGCGCCCTCGGCGCCCGCGAACCGAAGGGTACCGTGCTCACCTGGTCGGTTCCATTGGCGTGACGGCGTCGAGGCCGACACCCGTCGACTGCGCTACCCTCGGTTGCTGATTACGCGGCGATGCCGGCAGTAGCGACCTGTGTGTCCAACCTCGGTACAGATTAGCCACACCGGCTGTGCCTCGACGACATTTATGCCGTGATCACTTTTTACCTGCGTCACCGGAGCGAGGTGGAGGAGTATCTGCGTGCGTGCGTGCGCGCGAGCGGGTCGCGGCGCAAGTGCAAACCGAGGCCGAGGCGCGTTTCGACCCGGTAGGCATCAGGGCGCGTCCGCTTGCTCGACGTAACGCGATCACCGAGCGTGGTACTCCTCGTCGGTGACGTGTTCGCCCCATACCACCTCGGGTCGCTCGTCGCCGGGAACGGCTTCGGTGATCGATAGGTGGGTCATGAAGTGGTCGGGCGCGGCGCCGTGCCAGTGCCACTCGTCGGCAGGCGCGTAGATGACGTCACCGGGGCGGATCTCCTCGATGCCGCCGCCTCGGGATTGGACGAGGCCGCGACCTTCGGTGACGTAGAGGGTCTGCCCGACGGCGTGCGAGTGCCAGGCGGTGCGCGCGGACGGGGTGAACCGGACCGTGCTGACACGCACGCGCGAGGGCTCCTCGCCGCGGGCGATGCCGTCGAGGTAGACGTCTCCGGTGAACCACTCGGCCGGGCCTTTCGCGGTCGGCTGCTTGGGCTGGATGGGCATGATGACTCCTTGATGAGAGGTGATGCTGCTGGTCAAGCACGCGGGATTGCCACGCTCAGCTGTCGTACTCGGGCGCTCGTTCTGGGGTCGACGTCCAGCTCGCGAGCAGGTCCAGTGCCTGCCGCGACGGCGAGTCGGGTTCGGCTGTGTAGGCGACGATCGTCTGTCCCGGGTCGGCCGGGATCTCGAGGACGTCGTAGTTGAGGGTGAGCTCGCCGACGAGCGGGTGGTGGAACGGCTGGACGCCGCTGCGGTAGTACTTCACATCGTGCGCGGCCCAGCGCACCCGGAACTCCTGGCTGCGCGTCGATAGCTCGCCGACCAGATCGGACAGTGCCCGGTCGCACGGGTCGCGCCCGGCCTCGGCGCGAAGATTGCCGGCGGCGGCATGGGCGATGCCGTCCCAGTCGCGGTAGAACTCGGTCGAGCGCCGGTCGAGGAAGATGAACCGGGCGAGGTTGACCGGCCGGACCGGGTCGAGGAACGCTGGCGAGTACAGCGCGTAGCCCAGCTGGTTGGCCGACAGGATGTCCAGCCGGCCGTTGCGCACGAACGCGGCGGTGCCGGTCATCGAGTCAAGCAGATGCTGCACGCTCGGACGCACTCGCCGCTGTGTGGGCCGGCGACGCGCCGGTCGTCTGGCGTTTGCCGTGCGGACGAGGTCCACCAGATGCGCGCGCTCGACGTCGTCGAGCCGTAGCGCGCGGGCGATCCCGTCCAACACGTCCGGCGAGACACCGCGAGTATCTCCGCGTTCCAGCCGGGTGTAGTACTCGATCGAGATGCCGGCCAGCAGCGCCACCTCCTCCCGACGAAGTCCCGGCACTCGCCGCTTTCCGCCGTAGTTCGGCAGGCCGGCCCGCGCAGGCGTGATCCGGGCTCGCCGGGTCGTGAGGAACTGGCGGATCTCACCGCGGACACCGTCCCCGCTGCTCACGCTTCTTGAGGTTACCGACCCTGACCTGGCGCAAGGAGGCACTGCCAGTACCTCTATCAGCACGGACTCCTTCGCGCCGCGGACAGGTGGTTCCGTGGGCGTGTCGCCGCATGACTTAAGGCGGCACCCATGCCGGTCCGGCATGGACGAAACATCACGCACGGGAGAGACCAGTGTCCACACACATCGTCGCGGACCGACCCCGCGTCAGCCACGGCGCCGGTTTTACGCTGGCCGCGGCCGTGCTCGGCTTCTTCGTGATCACCCTGGACGCGGTGGTCGTCAACGTCGCCTTGCCGTCGGTCCGACGCGATCTCGGCGGGGGCATCACGGGACTGCAGTGGGTGGTGGACGGCTATACGCTGATGTTCGCCGCGCTGCTGTTGTCCGCCGGAGCATTGTCGGACCGGGTCGGCGCGCGCCGCGCGTTCGCCGCTGGCGTCGTCGTGTTCGTCGTCGCCTCGGCCGCCTGCGGTTTGGCGCCGAATCTGGCCGCGCTGATCGTGGCCCGGTTCGCCCAAGGCGCCGCAGCCGCTGTGATGATGCCATCTTCGATGTCGCTGATCGGGCAGGCATACCCGGATCCGGTCAGGCGGGCCCGCGCGGTCGCGGCCTGGGCGATGGGCGGCGCGGTAGCTTCCTCCTCCGGGCCGGTGCTGGGCGGTCTGCTGACGCTGATCACGTGGCGGCTGATCTTCTTCATCAACCTGCCGGTCGGCGCTGTGGCGCTGCTCCTGCTGGCTCGGACCAAGCACTCGCCCCGCCGGAGGGTGCCGTTTGACTGGATCGGACAGGTCACGGCCGTGCTGGCGATGGGTGGCCTCACCTTCGGGGCGATTGAGGCCGGCGCCGATGGCTTCGCCGCGCCACAAGTGGTGAGCGCTTTCGCGGTCGCGGTGGTGGCGCTCGCGGTGTTCCTGGCGGCCGAGGCGCGCGTCGCCCACCCGATGGTGCCCCTCGACCTGTTCCGGCGCCGCAACGTGTCAGTCGCTAACGCTGTCGGCTTCGCGTTCATCGTCGGCTACTACGGGCTGCCGTTCGTGATGAGCCTGTATCTCCAGCAGCAGCGCGGTGTGTCGCCGCTCGGCACCGGCCTGGCGTTCGTGCCGATGATGCTGATCGGTGCTGTCCTGACCCCGCTCAGCGCCCGCATCGCGGAGCGGCTGGGCGCACCCGTACTGGTCAGCGGTGGGCTGTCGCTGATGACGGCCGGTCTGGTGATCCTGGCGGTCGTCCCGGCTTCCACCCCTGTGTGGGTGCTGGCCGTACTGATGGTCCTCGTCGGACTCGCCGGCCCCCTGGTGATGCCACCGGTGACTGCCGTCCTGCTCAACAGCGTCCCGGGACACCGAACAGGCACTGTCAGCGGCGTGTTCAACACCAGCCGGCAGGTCGGCGGTGCACTGGCGGTCGCGGTCTTCGGCGCGTTGCTGGCGCAGCCGGGCACGTTCATGCCGGGCCTGCGCGGCAGTCTGCTGCTCGCCGCCGCGGCCGGGCTCGCCGCGGCCGCATCAACCCTGCTGCTGACGCCACCCCGTAGCACCCACGAGCCAGATGCCGAGGCGGCATTAACGGTGGCCGATAACACGTTGCCGCAGGGGGCGGGAGCGCGGGTGTGAAGTGCTCCTCGGCTCACTACGGGGGTGATGGCTACCGCGGTGATGCCGGTGAGGGTCGGGATGAACAACGACGATCCGGAGGCGGCGGGAGTGGCGAACCGGGTCGCGGCGCCTCCGCCATACGACTGGCAGCCTGACAGCTGCGCCCGCTGACCACCAACGCCACCGAGGGCGTCGACGTCGGCCAGGTAGATCCCATCGCCCTTGCCAGCGGCTATCACCTGACGCCCGCCGGGCAGTAACACCGGCCCGGTGGAGCCCAGGTCGGCGTCCTTGGAGTTCTCCCGCGCCCACTGGGTGGGTGCGAAACCGTCGCGTAGCCGCAGCATTGGGGACAACCGCAGGATCGAGTCGCTGTGGTCCCAGGGGCCATCGACGGCCTCACCGTTGCCTGTCGTCACCAGTAGGTCAGCGTTGGGGAGGGCCGAGGGGCCGGGTGGGGACCAGATGCCGCCTTCCCGGGTGGTCGGTACCGCAAAGTCGATCAGCGGGTCGCCTCCGGAGATTGGGGCCGCCACTACTCGGCCGAGGTACCGGCCGCAGTCGCCGAAGTTGCCGCCGTACGGGATGTACACCATGCCGTCGGATATCAGCAGCGCTCCGCGCTGGAGCTGGGTTGCCGGCTCGCTGCCGGGGGCATCCACCGCTCGTCGTGTCGCTCGTCGATGCCTGGAGTTTTCGAGATCGGTACCGGACTCCCGCCAGCGCGGACTGTCCCTGTCGACGAAAGGTAAGTAGCCTCGCGGTTGTAACTCAGTCCACGTTGGTGGGCAGTGTGGTGTGGCGGTGCGCGGGTAGAAGTACGACGGTACGCCGAGGTCGGGGAGGTGACCCGAGGATGGCCGAGATCGGAGACGGCCTGGCTACTGGCACAGATTTGGTGGCGGCGGCCGAGTCGGCGGTAGGGCAGGCGCTGGGGCGCCTCGGCGGGCGGCGGCCCGACCTGTTATGTGTGTTCGTCTGCGGCGGCAGACCAGAGACGATCGTGGGCGCCAGCTCAACCGCGGTGAAGATCGCGCACGCTCGTACGACGATCGGATGCAGCGCGGGCGGCGTTATCGGGGCCGGTCGCGGCGTGGAGCAAGTAAGCGCGGTTGCGGTGTGGGCCGCGGTGCTTCCCGGGGTTGAAGTGCGTCCGATCCATCTCAGCGCGCGCCAAGTCAGCGGCACGCTGCTGGTCAGCGGGCTGCCCCCGCGCACCGCCCAGAACGAGGTCGGGGTCCTGCTGGCCGACCCATACGGATTTCCGATCGTCCCTTTCGTGGCGCATTGCAACGACACCCGGCCGGGGCTGCCGCTGGTCGGAGGGCTCGCGAGCGGGCCGATCGGACCGGGCTCGACGAGGCTCTTTCTGGATGACGCCGTGCTCGACGGCGCTGTCGGTGTCATGCTGAGCGGTCCGATCGCGGCCCACATCGCGGTGAGCCAAGGGTGCCGACCTATTGGGCCACCGATGACGGTGACCAAGGCCGAGGACAACGTGCTGTTCGAGCTGGCCGGGTTGTCCGCGTACCGCAAGCTTCAACAGATCGTCGCCGCCCTGCTTCCTGAGGAGCAGGACTTGGCGCTGCGTGGGCTGCACCTCGGAATCGCGATGAACGAGTACGCCGAGACCCACGAACGGGGCGACTTTCTCATCCGTGGGGTCCTGGGAGCCAACGAACGAACCGGCGCTGTCGTCGTCGGTGAGGCCGTGGACGTCGGTACCACCGTGCGGTTTCAAGTTCGCGATGCCGCCGCCGCCGACGAAGACCTCAGCGAGCTGCTGGCGAAGCTCGGCGAGACCGGCGTCGGCAAGGGGGCGCTGCTGTTCTCCTGCAACGGGCGCGGTCGGGCGATGTTCCCGAGCGCCGATCACGACGTCCTTGCGGTCCGGCAGACTCTGGGCCTTGACGCGGTCGCCGGTTTCTTCGCCGCCGGTGAAATCGGACCGGTAGCCGGCCGCAACTACGTACACGGTTTCACCGCCTCCATCCTCACGGTGGGCTCAGACCTGGTTACCGCGGATCCGGGTCATCAGGTGACGTGAGGATTGCTGGCGAGTACGAGCGCCCGGCTGATGTCTGCGTGGTTACCCGCGACCCGCCGCTTGGGCGGTGCCTTCACCATGAGCGGCGTTCCACCGCGGGCATTGCCGAAGACGAAGCGCTGTTACCTTCGGCGACGGCTTCGTCCTGGATCATCTGGTTAGCTCCTGACGGCTGGTTGATCGACGATGGACACGGGCGCGCCGTCCGTCATGGCCAGCGGCCCGTTCAATCAACCGCCCGCGGCGCGTTCTGGGTCGGCGTTGCGTCCTGTCAAGGCGGCGTTACTTATCTCGTGTCCGCCGGGTACGTGACCGTTGTCGCCGGCCAATTCGGTCGAATCATCGGTTGAGCGTGGCCGTCCGGTCGCCGACTCCAAGAATCTTAGTAGTTCCACCGGAAATGGCAATACAACGGTGGAGTTCTTCTCGGCGGCGACTTGTACGACGGTTTCCAACAGCCGCAACTGCAGAGCGGCTGGGCTGCGTGACATGGTGGCGGCGGCTTCGGCGAGTTTCTCTGAGGCTTGTAATTCACCATCAGCGCTGATCACTCGCGCCCGCCGTTCCCGTTCCGCCTCGGCTTGCCTGGACATGGACCGCTTCATCGATTCCGGCAAGGCGACGTCTTTGATCTCCACTCGATCGATGTGCACGCCCCAACCAAGCGACGGATTATCGATGAGGAGCTCGAGGCCTTCGTTGAGCCGCTCGCGGTTCGACAGTAGGTCATCGAGGTCGCTCTTTCCGATAATCGAGCGCAACGAAGTCTGCGCGACCTGCCCGATGGCCGCTACGTAGTCCTGCACGTCGACGGTTGCGCGGACCGGGTCAATCACCTTGAAATAGACCACCGCGTCGACTCGAACCGTCACATTGTCCCGAGTAATACCATCCTGCGCGGGAACGGGCATAGTCACGATCTGCATGTTGACCTTGTGCATCCGGTCAATCCCGGGCAGAATCCGCGTCAACCCAGGCTCGCGAGCCGCGTCGAGGACTTTGCCAAACCGGAAGACCACACCACGTTCGTACTGCCGCACCACCCGGAAGCCCATGCCGAACCAGGCGAGCCCGACGGCTGCCAGACTCAGCACGGTGTCTATCACGATCATGACGTGCTCCCGCGCCTTCCGGGACCGAGCCCAGTCTGGACAGGATTAATGCTACTCAGCGAATCCGGCTTGGACAAGGTTGCCAGAGCTCCCGAGACCAGGGGCGATTGAGCCATCTGGCCGAGGACGAGGGCAGCTACTCGTAACGCAGCGGCAGCTACTCGTAACGCAGCGCTTTGAGGGTTGCAGCCGGGCGGCGCGAAGCGCGGGTAGCCGCCGGCCAATAGCCCGATGCCTAGGCTCACCGCGATCGCTACCGCAATCGCCAGCGGCGACAGCGTCGGGGAGCCGAATAGCGGGGTGAGCTGGCGGGCCACGTTTGCCCCAGTCAAGATCAGTGTTACGCCCAGCAGCGCGCAGAGCAGACCGCTGGCCCCGGCCAGCAACGTCGACTCGAGCAGGAACTGTTTCATGATTGCGCTGCGTGGCGCGCCGATGGCCCTGCGAATACCGATCTCTCGGGTTCGCTCGGTCACCAAGACCAGCATGATGTTAGCTACTCCGATTCCCCCGACGATTAGCGAGACCGCCCCAACCGCCACGATGAACATGGTCAGGAAGCGCACGAACTGAGTGAATCGTTCGACTTGTTTTTGCAGCGAACGCACCCTGAAATCGCGCTTCGTCGTGTTCTGAATCCGGTGGCGTCTAGAGAGGATCGTGTTGATCTGATCAGTGGCGACTGCTACCTGGGCTACCGAGTTCGCCTTCCCGCCATGGAGGTGATTTCATCCTCGCCGCCGAACAAGTAATTCCGCGCCGTGCTCAGTGGCATCAGCGCGATGTCGTCGAAGTTGCCGTCGGCCTTCAGTACTCCGATCACCCGGAATGTGGTGGCATTGATCCGGACCTCGGAACGCAGCGCGGCGGCGATGTCACCGCCGTAGAGGTTGGCGACGACATCCCGGCCAGTATACTATGCAGCGCTTCCCCGGCGTTCATCCGGCCTCAGTACCTCCACGGTTTCCTACGTGCCACTCCGCGGCTGCCAAGGGTTATTGAGTCGGGCGGCGCGGACCAGCCAGGACATCTATGCGGTTTCCGCGCCGAGGATGCCGGTGTAGTGCTAAAGGAGCGGATGAGCCTGAGCAAGACAAGCGGACGGTTGATTGAGCCGGTCTGGACCGGCGGCCGACCGTCATATTGAAGTTGCGGTGACTAGTAAGGTCGAGGCAACCGCTGCTTATAGGGAAGGCAATGTCATGGCTGAGGTAATTGTCACGCCGGACCAGGTCGAGAAGAGCGCCGCGGTAGCCGCTGGGAGCTCCTCGGCGCCCACGCCGACGGAGTTGGAGTTTGACGCGCCGACTCTTGACGACCGGACCCTGACGCCGTTTCTTTCGGAGCTCGTGCCGCCGACGGCTCACCTTTTGCCGGCTCGGGAGACGATCGTGCTTTCCCGTACCTCGGCGGATATTCACCCCAACCTCCCGGCGCTGCCCGCGTGGGGGTACGGCGTTCAGGGGAAGGCAGCGTCGGTACCCGGTCCAGCGCTGGAGGTCACCGCGGGCGACAGCGTGGAAATTACCTGGCGAAATCGCATTGGGCCGCCAGGGCCGCTGCCGTTCCAGGCATGGATGACCACGGTCGAGAATTCGCAAGATTCTCCCCAGAATGAGCTCGGCACCAGCGGCGCGTCGGCCGGCGCTCCTCGGGATCTGTCGATGGTGCCGGCGGGTTGGGCGGTGACCCACCTGCATGGTGGGCACACGAGAGCGGACTCTGATGGGTGGCCGGACAACATGATGGGCGCCGACGGGCGCCAGCTGTGTTGTTATGACAACACCAGCGACAACGCCGACCTCGGGCTGAACAAGGTCGGCGCGATGAACTGGTACCACGATCACGCTATGGGCGGGACCGGGCCGCATATATACGCCGGGCTCGCCGGCCCCTATATCATCCGCCACCCGCTCGAACAAGCGCTTGGGCTGCCGGTCTGTACCCAGACCGGGGAATCAATCCTGATGCTCGCCGACCGCAACCTCGTCGAGGATCCGGACGGCCGCGTCCGGTTTCTGCACAAGAACACCCCGGACACCGCCGAGTTCTTCGGTCCGCTCACGCTGGTTGGCGGCAAGCTCTGGCCGCGCATGATGGTCGGCGCCGGCGTGGTCCGGTTACGCATATTCAACGCCTCCAACGCCCGCACCTACCGGCTACACCTGCTTGAGTCCACCGGTGAACCGTTGAAAGTCGGTAAGGCACTGATTATCGGCACTGACGCTGGTCTGCTGTGGAAAGCTCAGCCGCTCGACATGGGCCAGGGCGTGACGTTGGCCTCAGCTGAACGCATCGACCTCTTGCTGGATCTTTCCGGGCTCGACGGTACCCACCTTTACCTGGTGAACTCGGCGGAAGCACCATTCGATGACGGTCCCCGTCCGCCGGATCTCGGCAAGCCGCATCGAGACCTGCGGTTGCCTTACCCACAAGTCATGCGCCTTGATGTCGAGCGCCATTCTCCCGCCGCGCCGGACCCCGACCTGTGGGCCAAGGTTCAGCGGACCACCCTCAATCCCTGGTTCCGCCGCCTTGTGCGTAAGACCGCTGGCTCGCCTGCGCCCGCGCCGGCGTCTGATCAACCCGATGTCCTTGAGCTGCCCGATGACCGTGGCCATCAAACGGTCCTGCTGGTCGAGCAGCCCCCAGGACATCTTCAGCTTGTGGAGATTGAGCGCAACGAAAGCGGGAAAATTGAGTTGCGACTACCGGACGAGGCTGGCCCGCTCCGGTACTCTCCGATTGCTGTGATGTCCGGCGATCAAATGGGGGGCTTTTACCAAAAAATCGGAATCTTCCCCGCCGTTGGGCGATGGGAGGTGTGGCGGTTTTTGAACACCACCGTCGACGTTCATCCCATCCACATTCATCAGTCCGTGTTCCAGCCGCTCGAAGACGCGGCCACCAGTTACAATGTAAGCGTGTTCAACCCGGAGGCTCTCGAAACGAGTGGTCCACTCGTGCCCGGAGCTCCTGGGCGCGCTTTTGATTCCCGGGAACGTTTCGGTTGGAAAGACACTATCAGGGTCAACCCCGGTAATCTCGTGACCATCGCTATTCGCTTCGATATCCCAGGTGAGTACGTCTATCACTGCCACATCCTCGAGCATGAGGACAACGAAATGATGCGCCCCTTTGTTGTCACGCCACTGCCCATGCCGAGGGTGGGCGTGTCGAACGCCGCGTCCCACGACACAGAGGTATCACCGGTGGTGCAGGCGCTACCCAAACGCTCGATTCTGTGAACCCGCGATCCCCGGGGCACCGCTGTCGGTGGCGGCGAGCAGGGTCTTTTTGCACAGCCAGCGAGCTTGGCTCACTACGAGTCTCAGGTTGTTCGGCTCCGGTTGCGCGGTGGCGGTGACCTGGTCGATCTCGGCCAGGCCGGCGCGAGTGAGCAGGGTCTTGTCGTTAGTGATCCACTCGCCGCGAGCGGCCAGGACAGCGTGCGCGGTTTGGGAGGCTGCCTGGGCGACTAGTCCGACGCACTGGGTGAGCCGCCCGTAGGGCGCATGGTTAGCGCGGGCATAGCTGAACACCAGCTCCGCGTTTTCCCACCAAATCTTCGGCGCACTGGCGCGCAGCGCCGCCGGATAGGCCCGCGGCTGGTCCAACGTGCCGCGCAGCACTGTGCTGATCGCCAGTTCGGCTATGAGGAGGTAGGAGGGGATGCCGGCCAGGTGAAACAGCAGCGGCTCGATCCGGAAGCGTCCGTGCGCCGCTTCGCTGCGCTCGTGCTCAACAGCGTCCAGGTCGCGGTAGTGCACGTCGATCCGGCGGCCGTCAATATGCAGCCGGGCACCACCGTTGAATACCCCACCGCCCCAGGCCCCGATGTCGGAGACCTCGCCGGGCCACCCGATATCGCGCAGCGACCGCGGATCAAATGCACCCCGGTAGTAGATCCCCAGATCCCAGTCACTGTCCAGGCGGTGAGTGCCCTGAGCGCGGGACCCGCCGAGGGTCACCGCTTCCACCGCCGGCAGCGCGAACAAGCGTTCCGCGACACGATCAATGAGGGCGTCTTGCCTAGCACTCGGCTCGCCGTTAAGGCCGGGCGTGCTCATCGCGTGATCGCGTAATTTTCGCGGTACGGCGGGCAAAAGGCCTGGCGCCGGCCCCCACCTTCGACATAGTCGGGCAGGTTGCGGATCGTCAAACTGGCTCCCTGAGTTTCACGAGTGTTTCGTGTAAGGCCTGTCGGCGCTCGACCTCGTCGGGGATCGTCAGCGCGCCGAGCGCGACGCGACAACCGCCGTGGGCGTCAACGCGCCCGGCGACTCCAGCTGGCCGAACCCCGCTCTTGATCATCAGAGGTAAAACTAACGCACCGATGGGCGGCCGGGAAATCTAATCCGCGTTGTTCGCCCCATTGGTGACGGGTTCGAAGGCAAACGGTGCTCGCGTGTCGGCGCATGCCGCTGGTATCAGGCGGACCTAGCGATCACCGCAGGCCGCCGGTAGCGGAACAGGGACCTCGGCGGCGAGCGTCTCGCCGCCCCTCTTGACGCGCTAACGCGCCACCCCCACGTCCCGCTACGCGTTTGAACTGCGTCTTTCGACGCAACGGCCAGGCCGCTTCACCGCTCGGCGGCCCCTCGGGTGCTAGATCAGCCGAGTTGGCTGGTCCGGCCAGTGTGGTGGGGGTGGACCGAACGCTCGCTCGGTGGAGCGGATCACCCCCCGGGCGATGGCCATGTTGCCCGCCGCGCCGACGAGTATGCCGACGCCGAGCGGCAGCGCTCTGCCGAAGACCAGCACGCCCTGCCGGGTGGCGTAGCGCCGGACAAACCAGCGCACCAGGATCTTGTTCACTGGCCCGAGCTTGGGCAGCGGCAGGACATCGGCGAGGTCTTTGGCCCAGTGCGTTTTACCGCCGGTGACCCTCTCCATGAGCTTGGTGCCGGCCTCGCCGAGGATGACCGCCAGCACCAGCGCGCGGCGCCGCTCCACGTCTTTCAGCGATAGCCCGTGCACCTCCGCTACGGCCAGCGTGTAGAGAACGGAGGCATCAAGCGCGGCGATCGCTTCCGCCGCGCCGGTGGCCAGAGACGTCACAGTGCCGATCCCCGGGACGACCGCGGCCCCTCCCGCGGCGGCGCCGGTGCCCCCGACAGCGATCAGGTACTGCTTGTCGAGCGTGGCGATGACCTCGGCCGGGGTGGCGTTCGGTTTGCTCGCGCGGATCTTAGCAATGTACGCCGCCACGACGGGCTGCTGAGCCCGCAGAGCGTGCTCCACCGCAACCCTGAGTACTTTCCCGCTGACTCCCTTGGGCTTGGCCTCTCCTGAGAGTTCCTTCGGGTCAGCGTCCATGGGTGGCCAGGATTCCGATGAGGATGGCGACCAGCAAGAGCAATACTCCGGTGTTGTCTGGTCCGTCCTCGCAATGCCATCTGCCTCCGTGGCGGCTGAACAGCGATAACACAAAATAGAAGCCGCCAACCAAGACCGCGATGGCAAGCAGGAGCCGTCCGCTCCCGCCTTCGCTGGCTGCCTTGGCGAGAATCGTCATGGTATGAGCTCCATGTCGTGGCTGGACAATGATCACGCGAGTATGCCATCCCTGCGGCCACGTGACGGTGACCTGTCCGACCACGTTCAGGTGAGAGCTATTGATCTTCGCAAGCCTCACGGCAGCGCTGCGTGTCTGTTGACCATCATCCGAGGTGAGCGCCGGCGAGCCACGGCGGCTAGGGCGTACTCGGCGGCCAGCGCCGCCATTATCGTGAAGCTCGGTGGGAAAGCGGGGATAGCGTAGGCCAGACCGAGCCCGACCCACACCGCCGCGACCGCGAGCGCGCCGGACAAAGCCATGGCCGGCCACGGTTGGGTGGCCAGGCACTGTGCCGTCGCCGCTGGGGCGGCGATGAGCCCGACGAGCAGCAGGGCGCCCACCGCCTGGCTTGCTTCCCCCGCGGTGGCGCCGACAATGGCCAGGAACAGCGGCCCGAGCAGGCGTACCGGAACGCCGGCCGCCGCCGCCACGGCCGGGTCGAGGCTGGCGAACAGCAGCGGCCGGCTAATCGCCAGCAAGAGCGCGATAAGTACGCCGGCGATCGCGGCGGCGAGCCACGCGTCGACGGCGCTGATCCCGAAGATCGAACCGAACAGGACGTTGACGTTCGCGGTGGAGTTACTTGTGGCCCGGTGGGTGGTGTACAGAGTCATGAAGAACACGCCGAGTCCGAGCACCCAGGCCATGGCGTTGCCGATGAGCACATCGTCGGCGCTGGCCCGGCCGCCTAGCAACCCGATCCCGACCGCGAACGTGATGGTGGCGGCGAACAGCCCCAGCCGCAGGTCGACCCCGGCGGCGAGCGCGGCGAGCGAGCCGGCATACGCGACATGGGAGAGCATGTCCCCGGAGAACACTTGCCCGCGCAACACCATGAAGTAGCCGACCAGGCCGGCCAGCAGCGCGATCGTCGTCCCGGCCAGCAGGGCATGCTGCATGTATGGGTGCGACAGCGGATCCATCACCGGCGGCCGCCCGCGGGGCTGAGCGCCGGTGCGCTGGGCCAGCGCTGACCGAACCGATCAGTTGCCGCGCGATAGGCACTCGCGAGCAGGAACGCGGCAAAGCCAAAGGTGGTGACCCAGAACCCGATGGGGAACGGGGTGAAGAACGCGGCTGTCTCGCCCGCCAACGTGATCAGCAGCGCGATCCCGATAGACAAGCTCAGTCCGGCGGCCGGTCGGGCGGTAAACCTGGTCGCGGCCGCGGCCGGCGCGACCAGCAGGGCGAACACCAAGAGGCTTCCGGTCACCTGGCTGGTCCCCGCGGCGGCAATCCCGAGCAGCACCAGGTAACCGCTGTTGATCAACCGAACCGGTACCCCGGACGCGGCGGCGATCTCGGGGTCAAGCGTGGCGAACATCAGCGGACGCCCCAGCAGCAGTAACGCGGTCAGGGTTAACGTGCCGGCGGCGAGCAGGACCAGGACCTGGGCGTCAGTGATGCCGGTTATGGTGCCGAACAGCAGATCGTTCAGCCCCGACAGGAACCCGTGGTAGCGGCTGACGAACAGGAAACCGCAGGCCAGCGCGAACGCTTGGACCGTGCCGACTCCGGCGGGCTGTTCACCGGCCCCACCCACGTCGCCTGACCCGCCCGCTCGCCGCGTGCCGGGCAACCCGGCGATCACTAGTGCCCCGGCGATACAGAATCCGAAGAAGCCCCACATCGCGCCCAACCCGAGCCAGGTTGCGCCGGCCGCCCCCGGGAATCCGATCACCGAGAGGGTGTGACCCGCGAAGCTCTCTCGGCGCAGCACCATGACATAGCCGATCGCGCCGGCGACGACCGCGACGATGATGCCCGCGCGCAGCGCGTTGAGCATGAAGTGGAACCGCAGCATCTGCTGCAGGTCCTCGAACAGGTTCCAACTCATCTTCTCCGCTCACCGGGATGCGGGGATCTGGGGGGGAACCGTGCCCGCCGGCAGGTCGGGTTGGCCGACGACCACTAACCGTCCGGCCCGATCACGCAGCACGTCGATGGGTGTGCCGTAGAGCATGGTGAGCATCTCGGCCGTGATGACCTGCTCGGGCGCGCCGGTGAGCGCTCCACTATGCGCGAGGTAGATGACCTTGTCCAGCGCCGGCAGGATCGGGTTGACGTCGTGGGCTACCAGCAGCACCGCTACCCGATCGCGCTGGCACACCGTGCGGATCAGCGTGCTGATCGCGGCCTGGCTGGTGACATCCAGGCTGTCCAGCGGCTCGTCAAGCAACAGCAGCTCAGGGCGGCGAACCAAGGCTTGGGCGATGAGCAGGCGCTGTTGCTCGCCCCCCGAGCACTGGCCGATCGGGCGGCGCGCGTAGTCCCGCGCACCGACCAGATCGATCACCTCCTGGACCCTGGCGCGAGCTGCCCTAGCTCGGGCTCCGCCCAGCGGCGCGGGCAGCGGTACACCCCAGCGGGTGCCATCCAGGCCAAGGCGCACGATGTCGACCCCTCGAACCCGAACACTGGGATCGAACGCCCGGCGCTGCGGTAAGTAGCCGATGCGCGCGTTGTGCGTTCCGGGGCTGGCACCCAGTACCTGCGCGCGGCCGGCGGTCAGCGGGATCAGCCCTAAGATCGCCTTGAGCAGGCTGGACTTGCCGACCCCGTTCGGGCCGAGCACGGCCACGAACTCGCCGGCCCGCACCGTCAGATCGACGTGCGACCACACGGTTCGCCCACCCAGACTGACCGCCGCGTCATCCAGCCGTATGACTTCCGAATGACAATCGCGGTGCCGCGTCTCCTGGATGCTCATCACCCCGACGTGACCCGCCACCGGCATCACGGCTTTGCCGCCTGTGCCAGCGCGGCCTGCAGGTCTTGCAGCTGCGCGGCCTGCCAATCCTGGAAGCTCGCGGTGGCCGGGGATAACGTCTCGGTGACTGTGGTGACCGGGATTCCAGCTTGCTTGGCCTCGGCGACCTGGGCCGCGACATCTGGGGTGGAGTTCTGGCTGTTATACACATATACCTTCATCCGGTGCCCCGAGATCTGCGAGTCAATCAGCGACTTGTCCCCGGCGGAGGGATCGGTGCCCTCGCTGATCGCTTTGAGGAAGCTCGCCGGGGTGATCAGGTTCAACCCCAACGCCTCGGCCAGCGGAGAGAAAATGCTCTCGCTCGCGCCTACCGGGGTACCGCCGTAGCGGGTCTTGATGTCATTGATGAGCTGGTGGTAACGGGCTAGGCCGACGGATTCGAAGTTCTGGCGCTGGGCGTCGAAGTACGCGGTGTCCGCTGGGTCGATCTTCTTCAGGTCCGCGGTGATCGCGTCGGCGACCCTCTCCACATCGGCGGGCGAGTACCACCGATGCGGGTTACCCCCTTCGGGCACCCCGACTAGCTGCCCAACGTCCAGTACGACGCGGTTGGGGTCCGGGCTGGCCGCGATCGTCTTAGCCGCCCACGAGTCGTAGCCGATACCGTTTTCCACGAACAACGCCGAGGAGGCGATGATCCGCCCGTCGGCCGGGGTGGGTTCGTAGGTGTGCGGGTCAGTCGCTGGGTCGGTGATGATGGAGGTCGCGCGGACGTGGGCGCCGCCGAGCTGCGTCAGGATCGAGCCCCACGCGTTGATGCTCGCGGCTACCGTGATCACCTTGTCGCCCTGCTGACCGGACGCGGATGGACCGCTCGATGAGCTGGGCGAGCCGGCCGCGCACGCGGTCATGCACATCGCCAGTGCGAGCGCCGTACCGGACACGACTATGGACCGAAAGACCATCCCGATACTCCCTCCGTGCCTGCGACCCGGCCGATTGCCGGAGCCGCTTGTCCGCACTCGATGTAATGACAATCTTTACCTCTAGTGGCAGTCTAGATTCGAATGAAAATCGTTATCAAGACGGGCAAAAATGGTGCGGCTGGGATCGCAGGTGTTCGGGAGTTCTTGGGGACGACGTGGGCCGGACCCAACTCAGGGCATTGGGCAGACGTCGTAGAGAGGCTGTGGACCGCCGCCACCCCCACGAGCGCTGGTGGGCGGACCATCCGCGCTACCACCACACACGCCGCCGCGGGGTGGCCTAGTACTACAGCACTAGATCATTAGCAGGTCATCAGCGCCTGTTTCCCGAGTCGGTGCTGGAAGTGGGCTCGGCGGGCGTGGGTTTGGTGTCGTCGGCGCCAGGTTGACCAGCGCAGGCCGTGGTTGAGGGTTTGGGTGTCACGGTTTTTGAGGGAAAGGAGTCGACGGATTTCGGCGAGGGTGAGTGTGATGAGGCGTCGACGGGGCGGGTTGTCTGATTGTCGGGTTGTGTGGTTGTTGTTCGGTTTGTGTGTGGACCCCCTTTTTTGGTTTTATGAGCGGTGATGGCGAGGAAAGTGTGGGCGAGCATGGCCAGGGTGATGTGTCGGTGCCAGGCCTTCCAGGTGCGGACTTGGTAGTTGTCGAACCCGACTTCATTCTTGGCGGATCCGAAGCATTCCTCGATGGGCCAGCGCGCCCCGGCCACGTTGACCAGTTGCCCGAACCCGGCGTGGTGTGGATTGTAGCAGCGGTAGAACGCGAGTTCGCCGTTGTCGATATTGCGTCGGATCATGTATTGACCCTCGGGTTCGTCCGAGTCGAGCAGCGCCCAGTCGTAGACTCGGAATCCTTTCGATCCGATCGGGCACGCGCGGCGTTGCCAGGTGTTTCTGTTGATTCGTTTCGCGACCTCGTCGATCCGACTCGTCCGTCCCTTGGTGTCGGTGAACTGGGTGTTTTTCGGTACCGCCATTACATAGGGAATATGGTTGTCTTGAAGAAAGTCACACAGGCCGGGGTTCTGCCCGAATTCCTCGTCGGCGGTGAACCAGGCGAACCCGACCTTGGCGGCCAGGGCTTGTTTGATCATGTCGATGACCTGCGCCGGTCTGGTCGCGAACGCGAGCTCGGAGGGCACGCCAGCGGCCTCACAGCGGGCTGGATTGGCCATCCACGACTTCTCCGGCATATACAATCGTCGATCAATCAGTACCCGATCCCGGTCGGAGGTCACATAGGACAGAAACGTGCCGATCTGACAGTTGTCCACCCGCCCCAACGTTCCTGAGTACTGGCGCTGAACCCCCACCGACTTTGTTCCCTTTTTCGCGAAACCGGTCGGATCGGCGACCAGGATCGCGTTCGGGTCGGACAGATGCTCCATCGCGTACTGACGATTCAGGGTCAGCAACGCGTCAGCGTCCCACGGGGACAGATTCAACAGCCGTTGCAACGCCGTCGGTTCTGGTTCGCCGACATACTCGGCGATCGTCCAGCCGTTCTTCCGCCGCAGCGGAGCCAACAAACCTCGAACATACTGTTCGGCGTGTCTTTTGGACTCCGTCCGGTAAAACAACGGGCGCATCCGCGCGAACACGCCCTCCAGCTCGGACTCCCACAGCTCCACATCCGCGCTGGTCACCGCGCCATCATACTCAACAACCGAATCAACCGCCGACGGACAAGAC
>JAFASX010000067.1 GCA_019244295.1 Pseudonocardia sp. | reverse complement strand
GGATCCGCCGCGATGTGTTCGACCTGCCGGCAACTGGATATCCAAAGACGTCGTCCACGGTGTGACCAGCCTCGACGCCAAGCAAGCCACCCCCGAGACCCTCGCCGGCCTGGTCAAAAAACATTGGCGGGTAGAATCGAACCACTGGCTCCGCGACGTCGTCTACCGCGAAGACCACCAACACGCCTACACCGCCACCAGCGCCCACCTCATGGCCACCCTAAGAAACCTCGCCCTGGCCCTGCCGCGCCTAGCCGGCATCACCCAACTCACCCGAACCATCCAACGCACCAACGCCGACCGAACCCGAATCCCACCCCTCCTCGCGGCCGCTACCAGCACAAACCGACTTTGAAATCGTCCTGGTTCGTATACCGGATGCATCAGCGATTGGACATGCGCTTTGTCGGTCTCGCTGGGCAGCCAGCGGTCCTTCTTGGCGGCCCAGGCGTCGGCGCTGACCACGTCGCCGTGTGGGGTGATGTGGTGCTCGGCGAAGAGCCCGACGTTGCGGTTGAACCCGACGTGCGGCAGGGCCAGCCGGGTGTCGACGCCGGCCCTCTCCAAGATCCGGTTTCACCGCTTGAGCCCGCTTTGGCAATCCGAGATGTACTCGCTGCGCAGGTCGTGATTCAGCGCCAGCAGCGCGGGGACTTCGTGCGTGGTCACCGCTCCGTCGCGGACCACGTCCACCATCGCTGAGTCCTCCATGAGCACATGATCATCACGGCGTCGCTCTTCTTGCCAGCGGCCCTTCAAGCCGGCCGTGAAGTAGCGCGCCGCGTTGGTGGACTGCTCGGAGCCGAACAGGTCCAGCGACACCGAGTAGTGGAAGTTGAGGTAGCGCTGGATCACGTCCAACGGAATACCGCCATATGCGGCCACCTGATCCGTGTCGTGCTCGCGTATCAGCTGCGCGGTTCGCGCCACCACTCGGTCGATGCCGGTGGTGCCGACAAACATGTGGTGCGCCTCCTCCTTGAGCATGAACTCGCAGGTCCGGCTCAACGGGTCAAAGGCGCTCTCTTCCAGCGTGCCGAGCTGGTACTTGCCGTCCCGGTCGGTGAAGTAGGTGAACATGTAAAACGACAACCAGTCCGGTGTCTCCTCGTTGAACGCACCGAGGATCCGGGGAGAGTCGAGGTCGCCGGAGTTCCGCCGCAGCAGCGCCTCGGCCTCCTCCCGCCCGTTGCGGCCGAAGTAGGCGTGCAGTAGGTAGACCATCGCCCACAGGTGCCGGCCCTCTTCGACGTTGACCTGGAACAGGTTGCGCAAGTCATACAGTGACGGCGCGGTCTCGCCGAGGCGGCGTTGTTGCTCGACGCTGGCCGGTTCGGTGTCACCTTGGACGACGATCAGCCGCTGCAGCTCGGCCCGGTACTCGCCGGGCACCCGCTGCCAGACCGGTTCGCCTTTCTGTTCGCCGAAGGCGATGCGGCGGTCGTGGTTGCGCTCGGCGAGGAACACCCCCCACCGGTACTCCTCCATCGGGACATGATCGAAATGTGCCCAGCCCTCCTTGCCCACGTCCACCGCCGTCCGCAGGTAAACGTCCGCGCAGGGCAGCGCGGGGCCCATCGTCTTCCACCAGTTCAGGAAGTTGGGCCGCCACGACTCCAACGCCCGCCGCAGCTTGCGGTCCCCGGCCAGGTCGACATTGTTCGGGATCTTCTCGGTGTAGTCGATGGACACGTTGCACCTCACGAGTCGCTAGACACGGTCCCGATCGAAGTCGGCTCGGCGGCCGGTGCCGTAGCGACGCAGGGCGCCTTCGGGACCGGATGCGTTGGCCCGTACGAAGATCCAGTTCTGCCAGGCGGAGAGCCGGGCGAAGATCCGCGACTCCATGGTCTCCGGGCCGACGAAGCGCAGGTTGGCCTCCATCCCGGTCAGCGCGTCGGGGGAGAGCGAGGCCCGTTCCTCGAGCGTGATCCGGGTTTCGTCGTCCCAGTCGATGTCGTCCAGGGCGTCGGTCACCAGACCTAGCTCCAGCGCCTCGCGTGCCTCGATCCGCCGGCCAATCTCCGAGCGCGGTTTGGCTAGTGAATCATCGTCACCGTGGAACCGGGAGCCCAGCCGGGAGAGGCCGTTGGCCATCGGAAACGTGCCGAAGTTGGATGCCGAGAGCACGATCTGGGCGGGCTCGTCCTCCTCGTTATCGGAGCTGTCGGAGTTATCAGAGTTATCGGAAGTGGATTCCCGCGGTCCGTCCAACATGTACTGCCGATCACAGGCCAGCGCCAGCTCCAGCAATGCCCCGGCGAAGCAGGAACCCGGCTCGATCAGCGCGATCAGCGAGCGGGATGTGACGTCGAGGCGCTTGAGCGTCCGCTTGAAGTAGTGCCGGATCTCGTTGACCAACCAGTCGGCGCCGCTGTATTGCTCGATCACCCGCTCAAACGCCAGCGCGTCCTCAACGTCACCTCGCGTGCGGATCACCCAGGTGCCGAGCTTCAGGTGGGCGTCAACCTCGGTAGCCGCACGCCGAGGGAGCCGGACTGGGTATTGGGACGGGGGGAGCTGGCGGCGGCCTCAATAGCCCGGGCGCGCACAGCGGCGTCCCAGGCGCGCTTGGGAATGACCTCGTCGACCAGCCGCCACTGCACGGCTTGCTTGCCGCGCACCCCCTCGGCACGGGTGCAGAACACGTCCGCCAAGTCTTCCGGTAATCCTCGGGGGCGGTGTCGAAGCTGACGTCGGTCACGCCGAAAGTCTACGTTGATATTGCGAGAGAAAATCAGAGCCGATCGGCGGCTGGGCTGCGCAGCCGGTTGCGGGTGTCGAGCACCCGCTCGGCATACCGCTCCAGTAGGGTCCAGTCCACCTGGTCGTGATCGGTGAGTACCACGACCAAGTCGGCGCTGGCTACCTCGGCGTCGGAGCATTCCACCAACTCCACCCCGGCCGGCACGTAGTGTGGGTCGATGAGCGGGTCAACAGCACGCAGCCGCGCGCCCAGATCCGCCAGCCGTCGTGCCACTGTGATCGCCGGGGACTGGCGGGCATCACCGGAGTTCCGCTTGTAGGCCAACCCGATCAGCAGAATCCGGCTGCCATTGACGGCTTTGCGCTCGGCGTTGAGATGACTGGTCGCCCGGCGCACGACATAATCCGGCATGTGGTCGTTGATGTCATTGGCGATCTCGACAAAACGGAAATTCTGCCCGAGCGAGCGGCGCACCTGCCAGGACAGGTACGACGGATCAATGGGCAGGCAGTGCCCACCGACTCCTGGTCCCGGGGTGAACTTCATGAAACCGAACGGCTTGCTGGCGGCGGCGTCGATAACCGACCAGACGTCGATGCCGAGCCCATGGCAGTATATCGCCAGCTCGTTTACCAGCGCGATGTTGACGTGCCGGAAAGTGTTCTCCAGCAGCTTGGCGAGCTCAGCTTCCCTGGTGCCGCTGACCGGGACGACCTCGTCGACGAGCTGGCTGAAAAAGTCGGTGACCGCGGCTAGGGACGCCTTGTCTATCCCGGACACGATTTTCGGGGTGTTCCGCAGGCCATAAATTGGGTCGCCGGGGTTGATCCGCTCAGGGGAAAACCCGACGTGAAAATCGGTGCCGGCGCGCAGGGAACCGCCAGCCTCCAGCCGAGGCACCACGATTTCCTCAGTGGTTCCTGGATATGTGGTGGACTCCAGAATCACGCAACAGCCTCGGCGTACGTGCGGCGCGAGGGTGTTCGACGCCTGTTCGATATAGGACAGGTCGGGGGCGCCGTCGCGCAGCGGGGTGGGCACCGAGATAACGGCGATGTCGAAGCCGCTGAGGTCGTCCGAGTCGGACGACGGCAGATAACGGCCGGTCGCCAACGCGGCGGCAACATCGTCGTCCGAGATGTCGTCGATGAAGGTCTTGCCGCTGCGCAGCCGCTCAACTCGGTCTTTGGCAATGTCGAATCCAACCACGTCGAACCCGGCCTGCACCGCCCGTATTGCCACCGGCAGCCCGACATAGCCTTGGCCGAGAATGACCACCCGGCGTGCGTCCTGCTTCATGTCGTCATAAACCCCTTTGATCCGCGGTCCGCGGCCGCTGTCAGCAGAAGTGCCGGTAGAGCAGCGCGCCGGCCTTGGTGGTGATGTCGTCCGGCACTGATTCCTCGGTGAACAGCCGGGTCAGCTCGCCGAGCATGGCGCCGACCTCGGTCTTCGGCGTCGGGTCCGGCCCGCCGCGCAAGGTCAGGACCCGGCGCTCAGTGCTAGCCCATTTGCGTTTATAAGACACCAGACCCGGTTGGTCCAGATCCGAAATGCCCCAGTCAACACCGGTCAGGCCGCGCGCTATCGCCAGTTTCAGCGCCGCCCAGTACAGCGCGTCGTTCGGTCGCATCGGCAGGTACTCCGATAGCGAGGCGCCGAACTTGTAGTAGAGCGTGTCGGCCCATATCAGGAACATCGCGCCGGCAACCACGATGCCGTCATGCTCGGCTAGCAAGGTGACGACGGCCTCGTCGGCGCTGAAGCGTTCCCAGATCCGCTCGAAGAACTCCACCGGCTGGGCCAGCAGCCGGTATTTGTTCTTGCGCAGCCGTACGTGTAGTCGGTGGAACGTATGCACCGCATCCAGTTCGGCGCTGACTACCACCTGTATCCCGTTGCGATCGGCGGCCTTGAGGTTGCGCCGTGAGGTGGAGCTGATGCGCCGGTGGAGTTCCTCCTCGGTGCAGTTGGTCGGCGTGCCGTGCCACGCGGCCTCACCGGCCACCCGCAGCGCCGGGTCAGCGACGGCTGGACAGTCGGAGAAACAACGCATGGCAAGGGGAGTGCCGGCGCGCAGCGCGTCGTCGGCTAGCCCCACCCATCCGGCGGGGGAACCCAGCGGCGGGTCGGCCCGGTCACAAAACGGCAGGCTGGAGATTCGCTCGCCTCGGATGTCGGACACTGTGATCCAGGCGAAGCCACCGACGGGCGTGCCGTCGTCGCCGACGGCGATCCGGGCCTGCGGGATGAAGTCGTAGCTGTCGCACACCGCCTGAATCCATGGGGGTGAGGTAAACAAGCTACCCCCGGACCCGCCAGCCAGTTGCCGCCATCTCGGATCCGTGCGGGGGTCAACGGGGAGGATGGCTTCGTGCGTAGCGTTGACGGTGCTCTCCTTGAATGACCTGGGCGGCGGTGCGGCGGCGGTGCGGCTGCCATGCGGCTGCCGTGCGGAGGCGCCTGGCGGCATCGGCACACGATACCGGGCGGGTGCTAGGACAAGGCTCTCGCCCCGGTTGGCTCGTCGTTCAGGCGGAACGGCGGCGGGTTGTCAGTCTTGACGATGTCAGTATCGAGCGTCCCGAGCAGATCGTCCGCGGTGACCAGGGCCGGATCGATGATCGTGCGGGCCAGCCCGCGCCGCTGCAGCTCGTTGGCCAGATCCCGCTGGTGGTCGTCACCAGCCTCGCCGAATCGGGCGCTGCGGGTAGCTATCAGCGGGAACCGGCCACCGTCCAACACAGCCATCGCGGACCCGGTGCCGGCATGCGCGATGACCAGGTCGGCTGCCTGCAACGCCGCATTCAGCTCGGCGGCGGGCAGGAACGGCGTGGCCTTGATCGGTAGATCCCCGACCGGTGTGCAGCCGGTTTGCCACAGCACGTCAACTTTCCGGCCGAGCGACGTGCTCAACGTGCCACTTGGGCCGAGCAGGCTAGCTAGTGGTTTGATCAGCCGGCGGAACGGATACTCAGCCGCCGTGCCGACCATTACCACAACGCGCACCGGGTCGCCCAACTCGCGGCGGCGCTCCAGCCGCCGCGGGCGGTAGACATCGAAGCTGCTGCCGCCGTAATGCCAGCCGGGGTCATCCCAATGCGGGTACTGCGTGTGGGTTCGCACCCCCGGCACGTGTCGCAGCAGCTTGCCGGTGGTCGATGCGGCGCTCACCCTGGCGGCGCTCTCGATGTAGTGGCATTCGACCCCGTAAGCCGCCAGGTAGGGCAGGTACGCCAGCGCGATCGCCGAGCCGGTGGAGATTGCTCGGGTGATCTTGCGTTCTTTGAGCAGCGAGCGCGCGTGCGGCACGGCTTTCAGCACGCCGGTGACCGAATGGAAGCCGATGTATGGCACATAGATCACATCGCGGCCGGCCAGCAGGGAGATGCTTTGCTGGTTGGCGTGGGTAACCCACAGCGAGTCCGGGTCCACCGGGATGCGGCGCGACAGCCCGTCGAGCTGAGCGAGATGACCACCAGTGGTCGCCACGAACAGCGTCGTCATCGCGCACCGCTTTTCCGCAGCAGCATGGAGGGAATGGTGCGAGCCAGGATAGCGAGGTCACCGGCCAACCGGCGCTCCCTGACGTAAATGAGGTCGAGGTGCAACATTTCCAATGTACCCATCGTGGAACGGCCGCTCACCTGCCAGAGGCCGGTTAGCCCCGGGCGGACAGTGAAGCGGGCCTGGAACTCGGCGGGAAACATCCGCGCCTCCCACTCCAGACAAGGCCGGGGACCGACCAATGACATATCACCAAGGAGCACGTTGATCAGTTGTGGGAGCTCGTCGAGGCTGGTGCGGCGCAGCAGTGCACCGATCTTGGTGACTCGGGGATCGTTGTCAAGCTTGTAACTACCGTCTACAGAGGTGTCCTCTCCACGTAGTTCAGCGGCGATGAGCGCGCGCAGCATTTCGTCGCCGACGCCTGTACGCATGGTTCGAAATTTGTACATGGTGAAGGTGCGCCGCCCTACACCGACCCGCTGTTGTTGGAAGAGCGCCGGCCCGACGCTAGACCACCGAATCATCAAGCCGACTATAATCATCGGAATGGCCAGCACGAGAAGAGCGATCACCGCAACTAAGACGTCGAGACATCGGCCAGCGGTGGACTCCCATGACCTCACCTGCCGCACGCCGACATCAGGCTCGACGCCGGGCATCGATCCCTCCCACGGTGATCGCGAGCAAGGTGAAGACCAAGTCTCCGGTGCCGCGTTGCTGTAGATGCGGATCGATAACAGTGAGAACGAGCAGGAACAGCCAGACGATCTCCAGACACGAGGCAGTGGCACCAAACGCACCTGGGTGGCGAATGGCAGGACGGACCGCGCGCAAAACTCGCAGCGACAGCCAGATGAAGGCAGCCAATAGCGGCACGCCGCCTACCCACAAGAACCACAGAATTCCCGACTCCAGGTAGATGACCGTACGCCACTTCTCCGGGGCGTCTAGCACCGGGTTCGGAGACACTCCCATGAAGGTGGTCACCCAGTTGAAGTGGGGTAAGAACATATATTTCAGGTTGTCGTAGCGGCCGAGCCAGCTTTCTGGGGCATACCCTCCGTACTCGCCGATGCTCTGCAACCGGCCGATGAAAGCCGGCGCGCCGACGACGAGCGCGACTCCGAACAACGGGGCGAACCGGGACGCCTGTCGACGCAGGTTGGGAAACCGCCAGGCAAGCAGCCCACCGGCGAGCAGCGCGGCGATCCAGGTGGAGAACTGCCCGGCGGCCAGCGTGCCCGCGCCCAGCGTCATGGCCAACACCAGGCGTTCGCGCCGGCCGAGCAAGCCCCTGGCCCCGCAGCAGAAAACCAGGATGAGACTGATGATGATCACATCACCGGTGGCGATGGGCGATCCGAGCGTGGCACTGCCCCGCTCGCCGAGCGCGGCGGCGGCCGCCGAGTTGTCCGAAGACGACCAGAAAGTCTCGAGCAAGGCAATGACCGGGGGGAAGCGCAAGGTCTGCAGGATCGCGATCAGCGCGACCACGGCGCCGGGCCAGACGATGAACCGGATGCAACGCAGAATCTCATGCTCATTGGTCACCGTATAGCGGACCAGGAAATAGAGCATGACCAACTTGATGAAGGGCAGAGTCTGCGCAAAATCCGTGCCGCTCGGTGCGCTGCCTCGGAGGGTGAGCGATGCCAGCGGCCATATCGTGGCCATCAGCAGGAACACCGCCAGCGGCACATCGACCAGCGGGTAGAACCTGGGCCGGACATCGTCACCACGCAGGATGCGCAGGTAAGCCCCGAGCATGGCCCCGCCGAGCAGCAGCACCAGCAGAGCCTCGTTGGGCCGGATCAGCGGGATCAGCTTGTCCCGGTCGATGCCCGCGGTGAACGGCATCGTGACGAGGTAGGCGTAAGTGGCGAAGATGGGCGTCTGCGCCGCGGTGGCCAACAGCACCAGGCTGAACATGACCCCGACGAACCCGTAGGCCGCCAACGGGCCGAATGCCGCCGCGAGTATGGCGGCCAACGCGGTGGCGACCGTGGCGCCGGCGATGATGCGGGTGGTTGTCGTGTCCCGGTCGGGTGCTGGCGGCTTGCTCTGGGTCAGCGCGGCGCTGGTCGAGGGCGGGGGCACAGTTTGAGTCATGGCTGCTCCGCGCGCTGGTTGGGTCCGGTTCTACGCAGGACCACCGCGAACATGGCCAAGGCGAGCGCTCCGCAGCCGACGAGCACGGCCAGCTCGCTGATCCGCTCGAATCTCAGCGTGGTGTCGTGTAACAGGAACCACCCCGCCGCGATGACCGGACTCATTGCCAGCGTGGCCAAACCAGCCGCCAGCACGTGAGCTCGCTCGGTGAATGCCTCCGGCCGAATGGCCCACCGCAACCGGATCAGCACAATTGCCGCCGAAGCGGTTTCACCCGCCAGGATGGCGGTCACCAGACCAGCTAGCCGGAATCCGTTAGCCGGCATGAACAACGTGCTGAACGCGACCACAGCGGACACGGGCAGCCCAACGACGCTGGCAATCCGAGGGCCTCGGTCGTCGAACCTGGCGAACAATCCCTGCCGCCCGAAATCGTGTATGCCACCGGCCATCTGCGCGAACGCGGCGACGGTCAGGCTGCTGGCCAGCACACCGATCATGCCCGCGCGGCGTAGTTCGCCATTGGCTAACAGGTCGGCGGTCGGGGCGGCGAACACGGCCAGCAAGCACATCGAGGGAAGGCTGGCGGATACCGCGTAGAAGATGCCTTCCCGCCAGGCGGCACCGAACTGGCGCAGACTGCCACTAGCTGCTTTGGCCAGCCGCGGCAGGGCCGCCAGCGAGACCGCCCGCGAGCCGAGGAAGGACAGCGAGTAGTACATCTGGTATGACAGCTGTATCACCCAGACTCCGCCGGGGACCGTGCTCGCCAGCGCGGTGAGCAGGTAGCTGATGGTAGACGGACACACCGCGATCGGAACCGAGCGCAGTATGCGAAGCAGCGCGTCGGCGGCCTCCGGATCGTCCCGCCAACCCCGAGACGGTAGCCGCAAGAGCCCAACCTTGCGGGTTCCGTATATCTGCAAACCGAGGTGCACCGCCAGCGACGCCGTCGTACCAACGCCCAACATGATCATCATGCTGGTCGGGGCGCGGTTGACCTCGACTCCCGTCCCGTAGATCCGGGAGACGATCACCAGCGTCACCATGATGCCGACGCTCTCGACCCCCGGCGCCCCCGCGGCCAGCGCGAACCGGCCACGAGCTTGCTGGGCGGCGATACAGAGCGACACGATGCCGTACCCCACGATCTGGGGCGCTACGAACAGCACCAGCAGCGCCGCGAGCTGCCACGCTCGCATTCGTTCCGGACCGGGTACGTCGACGGTGAACGTCCAGGCCACGACCGGAGACAGCAGCGCGAGCAGTAGTGCCCCGGCCACGGAGAAGGTAAGCATGCGCCCGCTGATGCGGCTGAGCACTTCGGCGGCGCGGTGGGTGCCGTGATTGTCCAGCGCCCGCACGACCGTCGGGACCACCACGGTCCCCAAGATTGGCCCGGCAATCACTGCCTGGATCATGTTGGGCACCATGTAGCCGGCTTGGAAGATGTTCGCGAAATAAGTCGGCCCCATCAACGCGCCGATCACCAGCACGCGCAGCAGCCCGATAAGGCGGCTGATCAACGTCCAGGCCGCCACCGATATCGAGCTGCGCGCGGTGGACACCCGTTTCGGCACCGAAGCCACGGTAGCGGATTCGGTCATCGGGTTCCGTCCTGACTAGTCATACCCAGCGTTCGCATTTCGCCATGCTCAGGGTTCGTTATTGCGGTTCAACAATCTGCGGACGAAAGTGTCGTGCAGCCCGCCGATCGGCGGACACCCTACCTACTAGCTACCGTGCTCAGGTCACCTGTGTCCTGGCGGCCGGAGAGTAGCTGGACCGCCGCCCGGACCCGATGCCGCAGCCACGGCGTCCGGCCGGCGACCCGGGAGGCGAAACGGTAGGCCATGGTGAGTTTGAATCGAAAGAGCGCGGGCGACTCAGTTCCCTTGACGAACACTCGGTCTACCGCGAACAGGCCGTGCTCCCTGGCGACAGCGAATGCCACGGCATAACCGGCTTCCGCCATCACGCGGCGAGCGGCTTCGTCGTGGGTACCGTATGGGTAGGCGAAGGACCTCGGCCGCGCTCCGGTCATTGCGGCTACTTCGTCCCTGGCCCGCACGATGTTGAGTCGCAGCAGGTCGTCGTCCATGCCCCGCATACGCGTGTGGTCCCAGCCGTGCACCCCGATCTCCATTGACGTGCCGACCAGCGTGGCGATTTCAGCTGGGGAGGAAAGCCGCTCGGCCGAGTACACCGGGTTCCAGGTGACCGGTCCGCCCAGCACGGCCGGCGGCACGAACAGCACGGACGGGATCCCTTTCTCGGCGAGAATGGGTGCGGCTACCCGTGCCACTGATTCATGTCCGTCGTCAATGGTGAGCAGATACGATTTGCGCGGCGTAGGGGCGCCATCCAACGCGGCCAGGAACTGATCCAGGGTCAGCGCGTGCCAACCGTCTTTGCGCAGTAGTTCCAAGTGCGCGCGGAAGGTATCCACCTTGATGAAGAGGTGTTCGGGGTCGGCGCCAATGATGGGCTCACCGAAGTTGTGGTACATCAGGACCACGGGCATCCGCCATGGCATTCGAGCGGTCGCCCGACGGTCGAGGTATGACGTGGATCTTCGCATGCTCAACTCCGAGTCCAACGGCGGCCCAGCGAGACAATCGTGATCAGACCGATGACCAGGCCGCACACGCCGCCCGTGATAGCGCTGATCAACGGATCCGGATAGCGCACGTTGTCTACCGAATAAGCCGGGACAATGATTTGGGACTGATTGGTTGTCAGGTTCATCTCGTCGAGCTGGCTCTGCAGGGCGGCGGCTCGGGCGGTCAACGCGGCGGCATCGACACCCAGGGTTCGCTGCTGAGCCTTGATGGCATCCAGCTGGGACTGCAGGTAGCCTCTCGGCCCGCTGGCATTGGCGACTTTCAGGTACTGAGCGGCGATCGCGCTCGCCAGATCCACGCCGACCTGCCGGTTGGGATCTCGGACCTCGACTTGAATGATGTCACTCTGGCCGACGATAGTCGCGGTAACCTTCTTGGCTAGGGCGTCCGCCGAGATACCGTGCGCGTCCGCTACCGGCTGCAGCACGTTTCGGCTGGTCATCAAGACCTGCTGGGTCATCAGGTTGCGGTCGGTCTTGAGGAAGTCACCCGTGTTCTCGCCCGCGATGTTGTACTGGATGCTCGTCCGGGCGACATACTCGGAGGGAATCACCAACGCGATCACGAAGCCCAACAGTGCGCCAAGCACCACCATCGCGGCCGCGATACTGATCAGTTGGTTGACCTGGGCCCCGGTCAGCCGACGGCGGGGCGGCGGCGGGGCGAACCGAGGACCGCCGGGCATCGGAGGCGGAAACCCCGGCATCCGGCCCGCCGGCGGCGGACCGGGGAGCGGCTGGCGGCTGCCTGGCGGCGGAGCTGGCGCGGGAAGCGAAGGCGGCCCGGTGGAGTTAGCACCCCCGGGGGGTGCCTCGGGAGACGTCGGATAAGGCACCGATGGCGAGGCGGAAGAAGACGCGCGCGGCGAGACAGAGGAAGAAGACGCGCGCGGCGAGGCGGGCGACGGTGTGGCAGACGACGGTGCGGCGGGCGACGGCCTGGCGGGCGGGGTGGGTGTCGCTGGCTTAGCGGTCGAAAAAGTGATCTTTGGGGTCTGCTCGGCGTTGACCGGCTCGTCGCGCTGGTCGTCGCCGCTGGCTGACGAACTGGACGCGATGCCCCGGTCGACGGCGTTGCGGGCGGCGGCCGCCTTGGACTCGGGCGCGCGTGTCATGCGGACCTCCCTGGCCGGTCGGCTCTGTGCGGGTGGGCGACGTGACTCAGCCGCCGGATCCCGCCTTGGCGTTGGGTCCCGCCTTGGCGGGTCAGTGTCGCGTACACGTTGGGCTCAGCTCCGAGTCCAGCGTCGAGACAGCGCAATAGCTACCAGTCCAGCGACCACCATGCCAGTAAGGGCGCCGGCGGCGCCAGCGAGCGCGGGCTTCGGGTACATGGGCGTGGTCACCGAGTAGGCCGGCACCGCCACCGAGGCTCGGTTGCCGGTGAGGTTGATGGTGTCCAGTTGGCCCTGCAGCGTGTTTATCCGATTCTGCAGGTCGGCCTTGTTCGTGGCGGCGGCGCTCCCGGGCAACCCCGCCGGCGCGGTGCTCAGCGCGGCCCGGGCTTCGTCGAGCTGGCTCTGGACGTAGGCTTTGGGACCGCTGGCGTTGAACACATTGAGGTAACTCTTGGCGATAGCGTCCGCCAGCCGGACGCCCACCTGGCGGTTCGGGTCGAGCACGTCGACTTGAATCAGCTCGCTGTTGGCCAAGTTGGTCACGGTGACCTTGTTGGCGAGAGCGTCGAACGTGAGACCGTTCGCGTCAGCCACCGGCTGCAGAACCGCCCGGCTGGAGAGCAGCACGACCTGTGTAGTCAAGTTTCGATCCGTGCGGAGGAAATTGCTGGCATTCTCCTTGGAGACGGTGTAGTCGATGATGGTGCGCCCGGCGTACTGGGTGGGCAGCAACAGGGCGATCGAAACCCCGGCTGCCGCGCCGAGCAGCACGATCACAGCGGCTATCAGGCCGAGCCTCGAGCCCTGGGCTGGAGTCAGCCGCCGCGGCGGCGGGGGGAGGCCGGGGCGCGGCCCAGGTGGCCGGTACGGTGGCAAGCCTGGCCGGGAAATCTGAACAGGGCCGGCCATCGGCTGGCGAGTAGCTGGGATCGCCGCGTTGGCGGCCTGGGCGCCGTCGCTACCCGGACTCCTGGTGGCATCAGGACTCCGGGTAGCGTCGGACGGACGAGTCATCGCGGGATACCTCGGAGCACGTCGCACACGGTAGTGACCTGCTGTTGGCTCAAGTTCGGTGACATCGGCAAGGACAGAATCCGACTCGCCGCCCGTTCGGCGACCGGCATCCGCCCAGTGAATTCAGCGTACGCCGAATCGAGGTGGCAGGGCACCGGGTAATGCAAGCCCCAACCGATTCCGGCCGCGGTGAGCGCGGCACAGACCGCCTCACGGTTGTCCACTTCAACAACGGCGAGATGGTAGACGGCCTCGGCCTTGGGGTGGCGGCTGACCAGCTGGACATGCTCTGGCAGCTCGGCGGCGTACTGCTCCCATGCTCGCACCCGGCCCGCGTTGGCCTGGTCGAGGCCACGGAGCTTGATGGAGAGCGCGGCGGCCTGCAGCGAGTCGAGCCGACTGTTGCGGCCACGCAGATCGTGGTTGAAACGGCTCTCAGCGGACCGGCCGTGATCCGCCAGCCGGCGGATCTTGTCCGCGAGCGCCGTGTCTTGGGTGACTATCGCGCCGCCGTCGCCGAGCGCCCCGAGGTTCTTGCCGGGGTAGAAGCTGAACCCGGCGGCCACCCCGACACCGCCGGCCCGCTGTCCGGCGAACCGGGCGCCGTGGGCCTGCGCCGCGTCTTCGATAAACGCCAGCCCTTGCTTGCGAGCCACTTCCTGGATCCGGTCAATGTCGACCATCTGACCGAACAGATGCACGCCGATAATCGCGGCGGTGTTCGGGCCCACAGCGGCTTCCGCGGCGTCCGGATCGATCAGCAGCGTGTCCGGCAGCACATCGACGAACCGCGGTCGGGCGCCGACATAACAGACCGCCTCCGCGGTGGCGATGAAAGTATTCGTCGGAACGATCACTTCATCGCCTGGTCCGATGCCCAGCCCGGATAGGATCAGCTCAAGCGCGTCGGTGCCGTTCGCCACCCCGACGCAGGCCCGGGCCTGGCAGTAGCCGGCAAACTCGGCCTCGAATCGGGCTACCTCGGGACCGTTGATGAACCGGCCGTGGTCGAGGACTTCGGCAAAGGCCAGCTCGAGCTCGCCGCGTATCGCCGAGGTCACACTGGCCAGATCCAGGAAGGGAACTTGCCGAAGGCTCACCGGCGCACCCCGCCAGCTGCCACGCGGCCGTTGCCGGTGGGAACCAAACCCGGCCTACCACCGACGCTCGCCGGCGCGCCGGTGACTCTGGCCACATCGGTCGCCGCCAGCACGCGGACGATGTCCAGCCCTCGCTCGCCGGGAGTACGGGGCTCCTGACCGGTGCGCACGCACTCGATGAAGTGGCTGTCCTGTACCAGCAGGGGCTCTTGGAACGGAATGTACGGCGAGACGATGTCGCCGGTCCGGTAGCTCACCGGGAAGCCGTGCGAGGCGTCCTCGTCTACCTGCTTGGGATCCACTCCGACATTGTGGACCCGGATCCGGTCGGTGTCCGACATGTCGTTGTATACGGCCATCTTCTTCTCGCCGACCACGGTCACCCGGCGGATTTTCTCCGGATGTAGCCAACTCAGCTGCACAAACGCCGGCGCGCCCGAGTGTTCGAAATCCAGCTTCACGTACGCGACATCGGCATGTTCGGTGCCGATATTATGATGGGCCCATACCGATGTCGTGCTAGGCACCTCGTCGAGGAGGTAGGACACGATCGAGATGTCATGCGGGGCGAGGTCCCAGATGACATTGCAATCGTTCTGGTACCGGCCGAGGGAAAGCCGGGCGGCGTCAATGTAAAGGATCCGTCCGAGCTCGCCGGAGGTGATTATCTCTTTGAGCTTCCACACCGCCGGGTTGTATTCGAAGGTGTGACCAACCATCAGCCGTACGTCGGCCTCGCGGGCGGCGCTGACCAGGGCTTCGGCCTCTTCGACCGAGTTGGCCAGCGGCTTTTCCACCAGGGTGTGCAGCCCAGCCCGTACGGCCATCAGCCCTAGCGTGGCGTGCGCGCCCGGCGGAGTAGCGATTACCGCCGCGTCCTGGGACAGGAGTTCGTCGGCGAGGTCGGTGGCGATCCGGACCGAAGGGAAGCTGGACATTGCCTCGCGCAGTCGACGTTCATCGCTGTCGATGACCGTCACCTCCACATCCGGGAGGCTGTTCAGTACCCTGACGTGTTTAGAACCCCAGTACCCATAACCAACCACCCCGACGCGCGTACGGGTGTGACCCATCAATTGACCTCCGTTGCTGCAGACCTGACCGGGCATGTTCCTGAACCTTGACCGTGCGGTGGCAACGACTTGAGGGCTGATGAATTGTTGTTGCGCTCATCGGCGTCGCCCGCTCCATCCTCAGCATGCACGGATGCAGCACGGATGCAGCATCGTCAAAGGCGTACCCGCCCCGGACCTCCTGTCCGTTAGTGTCCGAGGGACGGTTCGGAACTTCCCAGGTATCTAACGGCACGAGTGGCGGATCGATGCGGGCCAGGGTGGCCAGCCGGCAGAGCCATCGGCTGAGTCGGTGGTCGGGGCATCGTTGGTCGAATGTCATCAATCCGTCGTTCGCAGTGCCCCGACGGCTGCGACGTCGGGAGATGCATCAGGTTGTCCGCCGGTAGTCGGCCGGCCTCAGCCAACTCCACCCGGGCCGCGTCGCAGCTGGCTGGTAGTGGGTTCGACCCGTGCCAACGACGGTACCGGTGCGGGTGCGGGTGCCGACCACCGCCTGGTTCGTTGGCTCTCAGCGACGGCTCAGCGGAGGTTTCGCCAATCGAATCCGGGGTATCGAATCCGAACTGTCGGGCAGTTGGCCTAGGATCGCCTTGAGACAGCTTTGAAGCAGCACCGCCGGCAGCGCAGGAGGCAGCAGTGACCGCCGTCGCCCCCCAGCCTATCTCGGCGCACCCATACTCGGTGCGCCGGACGGCCAAGGGAACAACTCTGTTGCACTTCATGGGTACCACCGACCCCAAGGACATCGCGGTGTTGTACCTGGTCGCCTCGTTTGGCTTCTTCATGGCCGGCGGCGCCATGGCGCTGCTGATGCGTGCCGAGTTGGCTCGTCCCGGCACCCAGTTCCTCTCTCCCGAGCAGTACAACCAGCTGTTCACGATGCATGGCACGATCATGCTGTTGCTGTACGCGACACCGATCCTGTTCGGTTTCGCGAACTACATCCTCCCGTTGCAGATCGGTGCGCCAGACGTCGCTTTTCCCCGGCTCAACGCCTTCTCTTTCTGGTTGTTCCTGTTCGGCGGCCTGATCGTGATGTCTGGTTTTCTCACCCCGGGCGGCGCCGCTGACTTCGGTTGGTTCGCGTACACCCCGCTGTCCAGCGCGACACATTCTCCCGGGGTCGGTTCTGACTTATGGATCATGGGGCTGGTGGTGGCCGGGCTTGGTACCATCCTGGGCGCGGTCAACTTTTTAACCACAGTGATCTGTATGCGTGCCCCCGGCATGACGATGTTCCGGATGCCGATCTTCACATGGAACATCTTCGTCACCACGATTCTGATCCTGATCGCCTTCCCGGTGCTAACCGCCGCGTTGCTCGGCCTGGAGGCTGACCGGCACCTGGGTGCCCACGTGTTCGACCCGGCGAACGGCGGGGCAATCTTGTGGCAGCATCTGTTCTGGTTCTTCGGACACCCTGAGGTCTATATCGTCGCATTGCCGTTCTTTGGCATCGTGACGGAAGTATTGCCGGTGTTCTCCCGCAAGCCGCTGTTCGGCTACAAGGCGTTAGTGTACGCCACCATCGCGATCGCCGTGCTGTCTGTCGCGGTGTGGGCCCACCACATGTATGCCACCGGGGCGGTGCTGCTGGAGTTCTTCTCCTTCACCACGTTCCTGATCGCCATCCCGACCGGGATCAAGTTCTTCAACTGGATTGGCACGATGTGGAAGGGCCAGCTGACCTTCGAGACGGCGATGCTGTTCGCGGTCGGCTTTCTGGTCACCTTCCTCTTCGGCGGGCTTACCGGCATCCTGTTGGCTTCCCCGCCGCTGGACTTCCACGTCAGCGACACCTACTTCGTAGTGGCCCACTTCCACTACGTGTTGTTCGGCACGATCGTGTTCGCCACCTACTCCGGTATCTACTTCTGGTTCCCGAAGATGACTGGCCGGATGATGGATGAGACGCTCGGCCGGGTGCATTTCTGGCTGACCTTCATCGGCTTCCACACCACTTTTCTGGTGCAGCACTGGCTCGGCAACATGGGCATGCCCCGCCGGTACATCGACTATCTGCCCACCGACGGGTTTACCACGCTGAACACGATTTCCAGCATCGGTGCGTTCATCCTCGGCGCGTCCACTCTGCCGTTCATCTGGAACGTCTTCCGCAGCTACCGCTACGGCCGGGTGGTTACTGTCGATGACCCATGGGGCTATGGCAACTCGCTGGAGTGGGCGACTAGCTGTCCACCGCCACGCCACAACTTCACTGAGCTACCTCGAATCCGGTCCGAGCGCCCGGCATTCGAACTGCACTATCCGCATCTGGTGAAGCGGCTGAGGTCTGAGGCATATGCCGGCAAGCGTGAGCGGCACACCACCCTGCCGCAATGATGGCCCGACCGGTCACCGTTCTCATCACCGTTGCCGGGCCAGATCGGCCCGGCGTGACCTCCGTGCTGTTCACGGTGCTGACTCGGCATGGCGTCGAGCTGCTTGACGTGGAGCAGGTGGTCATTCGGGGGCAGCTGACGCTGGGTGCTCTGGTTGCGACCAACCGTGACGCGGAGGCTTTGCAAGAAGCGGTCGAGCAGGCTATGGCCAGCATCAACATGACCGTCCGCACGTCGATTCAGGATGGTGTCGAAGAGGTTCGCCGAGGTTCCACCCATGTCGTGCTGGTGCTCGGGCAACCCATCACCGCGCGGGCGTTCAGCCAGGTTGCCAGGGCCTTGGCCGGGGTAGGGGCGAACATCGACGCGATCCGGCGAGTGGCCGACTACCCAGTCACCGGTCTGGAGCTGATGGTCTCGCCGAACCCGGCTGACCCGACCGAGCGTCCGCACGGGGCCCTGCGTTCCCGGCTGGTTGAGGTGGCCGCGACCGCTGGCGTGGACGTTGCGGTCGAGCGGGTGGGGTTGGCTCGCCGGAATAAACGGTTGATTGTCTTCGACGTCGACTCAACGCTCATCCAGGGCGAGGTGATCGAGATGCTCGCCGCGCTTGCCGGCCCTGAGGCGGAGGCGCGGGTGCGGGCTCTCACCGAAGGCGCGATGCGCGGGGAGCTGGACTTCACCGAGTCGTTGCACCGACGGGTCGCGGTGCTGTCCGGGTTGCCGGTTTCGGTGCTCGACGAGGTGGCGTCCAAGCTGGAGTTGACGCCGGGGGCGCGTACCACGATCCGCACTCTAAAACGGCTGGGCTACCGCTGTGGAATTGTGTCCGGCGGATTCGGCTCGATCACGCGCCGGTTGGTCGACGAGCTGGGGCTCGACTTTTGCGCGGCCAACGAGCTTGAGATCGTGGACGGTCGGCTCACGGGGCGGGTGCTCGGCACGGTGGTCGACCGAGAGGGCAAAGCGGCCGCGTTGCGTCGCTTCGCCGCGGCGTACAACATTCCGCTGGAGCAGTGCGTCGCGGTGGGAGACGGTGCCAACGACATCGACATGCTGTCCACCGCCGGGCTCGGAATAGCGTTCAATGCTAAGCCCGCGCTGCGCGCGGTAGCCCACACCACGTTATCCCACCCCTACCTCGATGTGGTGCTGTTCGTACTGGGTGTCACCAGAGACGAGGTGGAGGTCGCCGACGCCGCTGAAGGCTTGCTCCGGCGTGTTCCGCTGTCGTGAGGTGCCGCGAGCTGCCGTGAGTGGGCACTGCCGCGAGGACTCGGCACTGGTCCGCGCGATGCCGATTGTGCTGCGCGTGGAGCGGGCAAGGCCTCCGGGCCGGACCGCGCTGTTGGAAGCGGCGGCGAGCGCGGCGCTGGCGGTGTGCCTCGACCCACGAGCCCAGCCGGGCGGGGAGTGGCACGCCGAGGTCGCCGCTTGGGCGGCCGGCCGGATCCGGAAGGTGGCCCGTAGAGCACGGGGTGCGCACTGGACAGCGGTCGGCGCGCTGCCCGGGATCACGGTGTCGGTGGCTGACGCCGAGGTACGGGCGTTAGTGCCGGGGCTGGTGGTGGAGACCCCGCGCGAGGTCAGCCGGTTGCAAATCAGCGGCACCGACCTGCCCCTGGACGCGCCTGGGCCGGTACCGCCCGGCATACCTGTGATTTGGCTGAACCCGGAGTTGGAGCTGACCGTCGGCAAGGCGGCCGCGCAGGTCGGCCATGCCACGATGCTCCTGGCGGCGGCACTGCCCGCCGATCGGCTGGCGTCCTGGCACGCCGAGGAGCTGCGGTGCGCGGTGCGGATGGCGACGCTACCCGGCTGGCTGAGCCTGGCTACCGAGGTTGCCGCCGGCCAAGCGGTGGCGGTACGTGACGCCGGGTACACCGAGGTGGCTGCCGGTACGGTGACCTGCGTGGCGCACTGGCCGCACTGACCGGCTGTGAGGGCGTAGCGCCTTCAGCCCTGGGCGGCGAGCCGGCGCAGTGCGGCACGGACCACTTCGGGGTCGCTGGTTGGCCAGAACGGCGGCAATGAGGCACGCAGGAAGCTGCCGTAGCGGGCCGTGGCCAGTCGAGGATCGAGGACCGCCACCACACCCCGATCGTCCGTCCCGCGCAGCAGCCGTCCAGCGCCTTGGGCGAGCAGCAGCGCGGCATGCGTGGCTGACACCGAAAGGAACCCATTGCCACCGCGCGCGTCCACGGCGCGCTGCCTAGCGGCCACCAGCGGGTCGTCCGGTCGAGGGAACGGAATCCGGTCGATCAGCACCAGCCGCAACGACCGCCCCGGCACGTCGACCCCCTGCCACAGTGACAGCGTGCCGAACAGGCAGGTGGAGTCGTCCTCGGCGAACTGGCGAACCAGCAGCCCGGTGGCATCGTCACCTTGGCAGAGGATCGGCTGCTTGAGCCGGCCGCGCAGCGCGTCACTGGCCTGTTTGGCCGCGCGCATCGAGGAGAACAGGCCGAGCGCCCCGCCGGCTGAGGCGCTGACCAGCTCAGCGATCTCGTCCAGATAGGAAGGGGCAAGACCGTCTCGACCGGGCGGAGGCAGGCGCTTGGCGATGTAGAGGATGCCAGCTCGGGAGTGCTCGAATGGCGAACCGACGTCCAGGCCTGACCATCGGATCGCCGGAAGCTGGTCCTCTCCGCGCTCGGCTGGTGGCTGGTGGTCGGCGTCGTCCTCGCCTGGTGGTTCGTGGTGGGCCTCGGGACTGGTCTCGTGGTGGGCCTCGGGATGAGTCTTGCGGTGGGCCTCGGGATGGGTTTCGTGGTGGGCCTCGGGACTGGTCTGGTGGTGGGCCTCGCGGTGGACACTGCTCTCGGCCGGCGGCTGAGAGGTCTCCGGCTTGTCCGGCCCGACCAGTTCGGCTGGCTGCGCAGTGGGCAGACCCCATTGCCGGGCCAGCGCGTCAAACGAGCCGCCCAGCGTGAGCGTGGCCGAGGTGAGCACCACCGTGCGCTGGCCGAACAGCCGTTCCCGGAGCAGCCCGCCGACCGATAGCGGCGCCACCCGCAGCACCCGGGTGCGGGTGCCGAGACTTGTGGCCGGGTGCTGAGGGTCGCCCGACGCCGACCCTGACCCCTGTTCGCTGAGCCAGACCACGTCGTAGCGTTTCGCCGGGTCTTCCTCGACGAACGCCTTGGTGAGCCGGGTCGCGGTCTCAGCGACCTCGTCTAGCAGCGCCACCGCGAGCTTGCGCGCGGTGGCCTCGGTGGGATCCTCCTTGCGCTCGCCGCCCATCCCGCTGCGGCACGCCGAGCACGCGTCCTGGACAGAGGCGAGCGCACCGGCTACCGGCGCGGGCAGTGCGTTCTCCCAGCGACCCAGCGGCGCGTCGGCGAGCACCAGGTTGAGCCCTTCGGCGGCTTCGCTGAGCCGGTCGACGACGGCTTGGTCGACCATCTTGCCGCAGCGCCGAGCCGCCGCGGTCACCGAGGCCGCGGTCAGCTCGGCGGTGGCCACCCCAGTGACCCGGTCGACCAGGTCGTGCGCCTCGTCGATAATCACGGCGCCGTGCTCGGGGAGCACGGCGCGATTCTCCAGCGCGTCGATCGCCAGTAGTGCATGGTTGGTGACCACGACATCCGCTCGACCAGCCTCGGCCCGTGCCCGTTCGGCGTAACAATCCGTCCCGGCCGGGCAGCGCGCGGCGCCCAGACACTCTCGTGCGGTCACTGACACCTGCCGCCACGCTGAGTCCGGCACCCCGGGGACTAACTCGTCCCGGTCGCCGGTGTCGGTGCGTTCGGCCCACTCGTGCACCCGTTTCACCTGCCGACCCAGCGCGGAGATCGCGAACGGATCGAACAGCTGCTCGCCGTCGTCGACCGCGGGCCCTCCGAGGCGCTGCAAGCACAGGTAGTTGCGTCGGCCTTTGAGTATCGCGAAAGTCGGCGCTCGTCCAAGCAATGGGGTGAGGGCCTTAGTGAGCCGAGGCAGGTCCCGATCCACCAGCTGGCGCTGCAGCGCGATGGTGGCGGTGGACACCACGACGGTGGTGTCCTTGGCCATCGCGTGTCGGATCGCGGGGACCAGATAGGCCAGCGACTTGCCGGTGCCGGTCCCGGCTTGGACCGTCAGGTGCTCACCGGTGATGAGAGCCTTAGCCACGGCCGCTGCCATGGTCTGTTGGCCTTCGCGGTGTTGGCCGCCGAGCGCCTCCACGGCCGCGGTGAGCAGCTCGGCGACACCCGGGAGCTCGGCGGTGGCGGGAGTGAACGCGGCTGGCACGGCTGATGACGCTACCGCGTCCCCGATGAGCTACTTGAGCCGAACGCCGACGGCACGCAACTCGGTCAAGGCCGCGCCACTCACGGGCGTTCACGCATAAACGGTCGGGATCGCTGGTTCACCCCGGGATAGCTTGAGGCCTTCCCAGGGTATCGAGATCAGTGCCGCGCGCAGCCGCATCCGGGACCGCTCCAGCGGCTCCGGCCCGTCCACCGGCTCGCCGCCGCGCAGCAGCGATACCGCTAACGCGCGGTCGTGCGGGCCGAGCGCCAGGTGCCGGACCGCCGGGTAGATGACCTCTTCCAGCGCGGTCCCGGTCGGCTTATGCCGGCGGATGGCCGCCTTGCGCCCACCTCGGGACCCCTTCGCTGAACTGCGCTTGGCCACCGGGCGGCCGTCGACCTCCACCAGCTTGTAGACCATTCCAGCGGTCGGCGCGCCGGAACCGGTCACCACCGAGGTGCCCAGCCCATAGGCGTCTACCGGCTCGGCGCGCAGCGCGGCGATGGCGTACTCATCCAGATCGCCGGACACCACCACCCGGGTCGTCTTGGCCCCTAACGCGTCGAGCTGCTCCCGGGCTTGCCGGGCCAGCTCGCCGAGGTCACCGGAGTCGATTCGGATCGCGCCGAGCTCGGTGCCGGCGGCCGCAACGGCCCGCTCGATCCCAGCCGTGATGTCGTAGGTGTCCACCAACAGCGTGGTCTTGGCGCCCTGCGCGGCGACCTGGCTGGCGAAGGCCTGTGTTTCGTCGTCATGCAGCAGGACGAAGGCGTGGGCGGCGGTGCCGGTGTTGGGGATGCCGTAGCGTTGCCCAGCTTGCAGGTTCGAGGTGCTGGCGAAGCCGGCCAGGTAAGCGGCCCTGGCCGCGGCCACGGCGGCTTCCTCATGCGTGCGCCGGGAGCCCATCTCGATCAGCGACCGGCCGCCGGCGGCGGTAACCATCCGGGCGGCCGCCGAGGCGACCGCGCAGTCGTGGTTGAGCACCGAGAGCACAATCGTTTCCAGCATCACCGTCTCGGCGAATGCGCCGGTCACGGTCATTACCGGCGAGCCGGGGAAGTACAGCTCGCCTTCTGGATAGCCGTCGATGTCTCCGGTGAAACGGTAGTCGGCCAGCCAGTCCAGCGTGGGGCCCTCGACCGCGCCGGTCTCGGCTAGCGCCGTCAGCTCGGCCGCGCCGAACCGGAAGCGGGCGATGGCGTCAAGTACCCGCGCGGTGCCGGCTACCACGCCATAGCGGCGTCCTTCGGGCAGCCGGCGGGCGAAGACCTCGAAGGTGCAGCGCCGTGATGCGGTACCGTCGGCAAGCGCGGCGGCCAGCATGGTCAGCTCGTAGTGGTCGGTGAGTAGCCCGGTGCTGGCTGGTTGCCTTCCGGGGTGATACCCGACGCGATTCCCGGGAGAATTCATAGCCTACAGAGCCTACGGCCCACCGTGGGGGCGAACCGGCGTGCGCCTGCCTGGTGGGAGCTGTCACCATAGCGTTATGGCCGCGTCGTCGACTGCCGCCACGCAGTCCATGCCTACTCGTCAGCAGGAGCATGTTGGCGAAAATATTGATGCCGCGGAGGTACCGTGGCAGACCGTCGTCTGGAACGATCCGGTGAACCTGATGTCCTACGTCACTTATGTCTTCCAGAAGCTATTCGGGTACAGCCAGCAGAAGGCCACGAAGCTGATGTTGGATGTGCACACCAAGGGCCGCGCCACGGTGTCCTTCGGCACTAAGGAGAAGGTCGAAGCGGACGTGGCTAAGCTGCACGCCGCCGGGCTGTGGGCTACCATGCAGAGATCGTGACGGCGCTGATGCCGAACGTGCCGCTGAACAGGACAAGCTGGTGAACGGGTGGCGCAGACACGGCCGGGGGGACCGGTTGCGCCTGGTCGGGCAGCTTGACCATCGGGAGGCCGGACTGCTGAGGGCGCTAGTCGAGCAGGTGCTGGCGATGCTGGCGCAGCGGGAGCGAGAGGCCCCGACCGATGAGCTAACTGAGCTCACTGGCATTCGTGTCGGACCGTCCGCGCCGCCAACCGACCAGGTGCTGGCCCGGCTGCTGCCTGACTTCCACCGCGAGGACGCCGAGCTGTCCTCCGTCATGCGCAGCTTGCGCGAGCCTGAGTTGATCGAGGCCAAGACGCGCGCCGCCAGGGAGCTGCTGCGGACGTGCCCGGACGGCGGGGGGAGGGTTGAGCTGGACATAGAGCAGGCGGACGCCTGGCTGGCTGCCCTCAACGATGTGCGGCTCGCGCTGGGTACCACGCTCGGGGTGACTGAAGACATGCCAGAGGATCTGCCGCAGGACGAGACGCTGGCCGCTCATGTCGGTGTCTATCATTGGCTGACGTTCGTCCAGGATGCGCTCGTGCAGACCAGGGCATCCGTGTTGTAACTGTCACCACTCCAGCCGTCGTGTGCGCAGCCGGCCGGCCCCGTACTCTGGAGTGGTGCTGGTGATCCGGAAAGATCTCGTTGACGAGATTGTGGCGCATGCCCTCAGGGATCACCCTCGCGAGGCCTGCGGCGTTCTGGCCGGCCCCGAGGGCTCGGATCGCCCTGAGCGTGCCATCCCGATGTTCAACAACGCCCAATCGGATACTTTCTACGAGTTCGAGCCGAGCGAGCACCAGCGTGTTTACCGCACGCTTGACGAGGGCGACGAGCGTGTCGTGGTGATCTACCACTCGCACACCTCGACCGAGGCTTACCCTTCGCGAACCGACATCGCCGTGGCGTCTGGACCGCTGGCTGACACGAGCGCACACTACGTGCTGGTCTCCACCCGGGAGGATCAGCCGGCCGGCGAGCATGAGTTCCGCTCGTACCGGATCGTGGATGGCGCGGTCACCGAAGAGCCGGTGGAGGTAGTCGAGAGCTACATGTTCTCGCACACTGGTGCCGACGACGTCCCCGACGGTCGCTGACCCTCACCTTTTCGCTCGTCAGATTGCGATGTCCGTCTGCGCCCGTCCGGCCGTTCACGAGGAGGATCCCATGGCCATCACTGTTTCCATTCCCACTATCTTGCGTCCGCACACCGGCGGCGCGAAGTCGGTCGAAGCGCACGGCTCCACCGTCTCAGAGATCATATCCGACCTCGATTCCCGGCACAGCGGTATCAAAGCCCGCCTGGTCAAGGACGGTACGCTGCACCGGTTCGTGAACATATACGTCAACGATGAGGACGTGCGGTTCGCCGGCGGGCTGGACGCGCCGGTCGCGGACGGCGCATCGGTCACTATTCTGCCGGCCGTGGCCGGCGGTTCCTGATAGGCGGGTGAGCTCTGGTGGCCCGCTACGACTCGCTGCTGAAAGCCGTTGGGGACACCCCGTTGGTCGGCCTTCCTTCGTTCGCGCCGGCGTCGCACGTCCGGCTGTGGGCCAAGCTGGAGGACCGCAACCCCACCGGCTCGATCAAGGATCGTCCGGCGCTGGCCATGATCGAGGCGGCTGAGGCGGACGGCAGCCTTCGGCCCGGCTGCACGGTGTTGGAGCCTACCTCGGGCAACACCGGAATCTCGCTGGCGATGGCGGCCAAGCTCAAAGGATACAAGATCGTCTGTGTGATGCCGGAGAACACCTCGGAGGAGCGCCGCCAGCTGCTGCGGATGTATGGAGCGGAGATCATCTCCTCGCCAGCGGCCGGCGGCTCTAACCAAGCGGTGGCGGTGGCCAAGCGACTGGCCGCCGAGAACCCCGACTGGGTCATGCTCTACCAGTACGGCAACCCGGAGAACGCCCGCGCCCATTACCGCACCACCGGCCCGGAGATCCTGCGTGACCTGCCCACCGTCACCCATTTCGTGGCCGGGCTCGGCACCACTGGGACGCTGGTGGGGGTTGGGCGGTACCTGCGCGAGCGCAAGCCGGACGTGCAAATCGTGGCGGCCGAGCCGCGCTACGGGGAGCTGGTTTACGGACTGCGCAACTTGGACGAGGGGTTCGTCCCCGAGCTGTACGACCCGTCGGTGTTGACCGGGCGGTACTCGGTGGGCAGCTTCGACGCCTTGCGCCGGACTCGCGAGCTGGTCGAGCAGGAAGGCATCTTTGCCGGTATCTCCACCGGCGGGGTATTACACGCGGCATTGGCGATAGCGGAGAAAGCGGCTGGCGGTACTGATCCGGCTGACATCGTGCTGATCGTCGCGGACGCTGGCTGGAAGTACCTGTCCACCGGCGCCTACTCCGGGGATCTCGGGGAAGCGGCGGAAAGGCTGAACGGCCACCTCTGGGCGTAAGTTCGCCGTAAGTTCGCGCCGACCCCGGCGCCGTCGCCGGCCCGGCGCCGCCCGAAGCCGACCCCGGCGCCGTCGCCGTCGCCGGCCCGGCCTCGGTGATCAACAGCACACCACAGTGGTTTTTTCAAGATCCAACCACTTTCCTGTGCTGTTGATCACCGGATTTGGCCGTTCCGCCCCATCGGCAGCCACTGTTCGATCAGGCTATGCGGCGTGTTGGACGGTCCTTTCCTCGGCTCGGAGGCGGTCAGCGGCGGGTTGCTGAGCGGGAACCAGCTGCGCGGACCGAAATACCACCGGATCTTTCCCAACGTCTATGTGCGGGCGGACCAAACAGTCGACTTCGGTGTGCGTTCACACGCGGCGTACCTGCTGGTCCGGGACCGAGGCGGGTTATTGGCCGGTTATTCGGCGGCATTGCTGTTGGGGGCTGACTGCGCGCCGGTGAACGCGCCGGCTGAGGTTCTGGTTCCCCACCGGTTCCGCGACTACCCCGGTCTGCGGGCGTATTTCGGCACGGCTGTCGGTTCCGACCTCACCAAAGCCGCTGGGGTCCGGGTAACCTCGGCTATCCGGACCGCATGGGACCTGTGTCGGCGTTTGTCCGTGGTGGAGGCCGTGGTGGCGCTCGACGCGTTGTCGCGGGTTGGCCGATTCCGCCCGACCTACCTGATAGACAGGCGGGCGGCCGAACCGCGCGCACGTGGTTGTCGCCGGTTGGACAAGGTCGTTGCCTTGGCGAATCCACGCGCGGAAAGCCCGATGGAGACCCGGCTGCGACTCGATTTGATCCGGGGCGGGCTGGAGGTGCCCGAGGTCCAGCTCGAGATCCGAGACGAATACGGTGTTGTGCTGGCCCGAGTCGATCTGGCCTACCGCGACGCGAAGTTGGCCATTGAGTACGACGGCTCGGTTCACTACACCCGACGGCGAGGCGAGCGGGATCGCCAGCGAGATGCCATGCTGGCTGGCTACGGGTGGGAAACGCTTCGACTGGGCCGCGACGATATTGGCGCGGCCCAGACGGTGTGGCGGGTCCGGAACATTCTGGCGACTCGGTCGCGGCTGACCGGCTGAGGGTAGCCTCGGAGGCATGGTGAACCCTGGGTTGCCCGGCGATACCCGTTCACTCGCCCGGGTGTTGCCACCTCACCCCATCGGGGCCGCCGCGACGATGCTGCTGTTCACCGCCGTGCTCTACGTGGTGGAGGGTGTCGACCAGGCGGCCGGTGGGGCGCTGGACGCCGACGGCATCTGGCCGCGCAACACCGACCACCTAGATGGTGTGCTCTGGTCGCCGTTGCTGCATCACGGGTGGGCGCATCTAGAGGCCAATACCCTGCCGTTTCTGCTCTTCGGTTTCCTCGCGATGGCTGGTGGGCTGGGGCAGTTCGTCGCGGTGACCGCGACGATCTGGCTGCTGGGCGGGCTCGGGGTGTGGCTGATCGCGCCGAGCGACGAGGTCACCGTCGGTGCCTCCGGGGTGATCTTCGGCTGGCTGGTGTTTCTCCTTGCCAGAGGTTTCTTCGCGCGAAGCGCTAAACAGGTTTTGCTGGCCGTGGCGCTGTTCGCGCTGTGGGGCGGGGTGTTGTTCGGGATATTGCCCGGCCAGCCGGGGATCTCCTGGCAGGCTCACCTGTGCGGCGCGCTGGCCGGTTTGTTGGCTGCCCGGATGGTGGCTGGTGGGCGTCGGGCCATACAGCCCGGGTACCCCGCGTGACGGACGCGTACGCGCCGATCGGGATGTTCGATTCCGGGGTCGGCGGGCTGACCGTGGCCCGAGCGGTGATCGACCAGCTGCCGGCTGAGCGGCTGGTATACGTCGGTGACACCGGACGGGCGCCGTATGGGCCGCTGCCGGTGGCGTCGGTGCGCCGGTACGCGCTCGAGATCGGTGACGAGCTGGTGGGCCGAGGGGTGAAGATGCTGGTCATCGCGTGTAACGCGGCGTCGTCGGCGTGCCTGGCCGATGCTCGTGAGCGTTACCCGGTGCCGGTGGTCGAGGTGATCGGGCCGGCGGTACGGCGGGCGGTCGCGGCCACCCGGAACGGTCGGATCGGGGTGTTGGGCACCGAGGTCACCATTCGGTCCGGGGCTTACCAGGACATGTTCGCCGCCGCCCGAGATGTCACGGTGGTCCCGGTGGCCTGTCCCCGGTTCGTGGACTTTGTCGAGCGCGGAATGACCAGCGGCCGGCAGGTGCTGGGGCTGGTGCAGAGCTACACCGAGCCGCTGCAACGCGCCGGGGTAAAAACGGTGGTGCTCGGCTGCACGCACTACCCGCTGTTGTCCGGGGTGTTGCAGCTGGCGCTCGGGCCTGAGGTCACCCTGGTCTCCAGCGCCGAGGAAACCGCCAAGGACGTGCTCCGGGTGCTGTCTGAATACGAGTTGCTGCGGGAGCCCAGCGAGGCCCAGCCCGCCGTACTGGGGCGGCGTTTCCTTGGTCCGGAGATCGGTACAGTGGTCCCGCTAACGGTCCCGCTAACGGCGCCGGTCGGCGCGGTATCGTCCGTTCGGTGATCTCCGGACTGGCATTCGCGCTGGTCGCGTTGGCTGGGGCGCTGGCTCTGTTCGGGTTGGTCACGACGTTGCTTGGGCGTCCGGCTGGACGGCCGCACGCGCTGGCCGTCAGCGTGGTGGAGGCCGTGCTGGTAGCGCAGGCCCTTCTCGCGGCGGCCAGGGTCTTCGCTGGGGCGCGCCCGCCGGAAACCGAGACGTTCTTGATCTATCTCATGGTTTCGGTGTGCTTGCTGCCACTCGGTCTGCAGTTCGCCCGTGCCGAGGAGACCCGCTGGGGCGGCGCGGTGATCGCGGTGGCGGCCGTTGCGGAGGGAATTGTTGTGTTGCGATTGCTGACATTGTGGGCCGGCGCCGGTGGCTGACGGCGCGCGGCCCACCGGTTCCGGAATGGGCCGGGTCTTGGTCGCGGTCTATGCGCTGTTCGCCCTGGCCGCGTCCGCCAGGGCCGGCGTGCAGCTGGCGACGCGATTCTACGAGGCGCCGCTGGCCTATTTGCTGTCCGCGTTCGCTGGTGTGGTGTACATCCTGGCGACCGCTGGTCTGGCTGGCCGTGGCCGGATGGCGCGCCGATTGGCCTGGACGGCGGTGTTGATTGAGCTAATCGGGGTACTCGTGGTCGGTACCGCGAGTACCGCGCTGCCGGCGGATTTCCCCCGCGCGACCGTGTGGTCCGGCTACGGCGTCGGCTACGGTTGGGTGCCGTTGGTGTTACCGATCTTCGGGCTGCTCTGGCTGCGGCGAACCGGGCGCCGGCAAGATGGGTGACATGGAACTCATCGTGCTGGGCTGTTCGGGCAGTGGACCGGGACCGGACTCGCCGTCATCCGGATACCTGGTGCGGGCCGGCGACGCCGCCCTTGTCCTGGACTTGGGCAACGGCACGTTGGGTGTCTTGCACCGGTACCTCGATCCGTTCGCGCTCGACGCGTTGCTGTTGTCGCATTTGCACCCGGACCACTGCGCGGACGTGGCATCGCTCGTGGTGTATCGCCGACACCATCCGACGCCGCCTTTCCCCGCGACCCAGCGCCGGCTTGCCGTGTTTGCGCCGGTCGAAGCACCCGATCGGCTTGCCGCCCAGTACGCGTCGTCGGCGGCCGAGCGGGCCGAGGCCGACCTCAGCGACGTGCTCGACTTCCGCGTGCTATCCGACCATATGCGAACCGAGGTGGCTGGATGCGCGATGTCGGCGCGACGGGTGGACCACCCGTGCGAGACGTATGCGTTGCGCCTGGAGCATGCCGGCCGCAGTCTCGTCTACAGCGGTGATACTGGGCCATGCGCGGCCCTGGTCGAGCTAGCTCGAGGGGCGGACGTCTTGCTGTGTGAAGCCAGTTGGCCGCACGAATGGCCGGATGGTGCTCAGCGGCCGTCCGGTCTTCACCTGTCGGGACGTCAGGCCGGTGAGCACGCGGTGCGGGCAGACGTCGGACGACTGCTGATCACCCACGTGCCGGTGTGGTCTAACGCCTCGCGGCTGCTGGTTGAGGCGAAAGAAGCGTTCGGCGGACCTGTGGAGCTCGTCAGCGCCGGGGCGAACTATCAGGTGTGACCGCCGGCCCGGCCGCTTCCGCCGGCCCGGCCGCTTCCGCGGGACCATGACACGGCCAGGAGGCCCTCCGTGCGAGCATGAGCCCCGTGACAAGAGCAGACGGAAGAGCGGACGACGAGCTTCGCGGGGTCCAGATTAGTCGAGGGTTTCAACGACATCCGGCGGGCTCGGTGCTGATTTCGTTCGGTGAGACGAAGGTGCTATGCGCGGCGAGCGTGGTGGAGGGGGTGCCCCGTTGGCGCAAGGGCTCCGGGCTGGGTTGGCTCACCGCCGAGTACGCCATGCTCCCCTCGGCCACGCATACCCGGAGCGACCGGGAGTCGGTGCGCGGCCGAGTGGGCGGGCGCACGCATGAAATCAGCCGGCTGGTCGGGCGCTCGCTGCGGGCCTGCATCGACCTCGCCGCGATCGGTGAGAACACCATCGCGATCGACTGTGACGTGCTGCAGGCTGACGGCGGTACCCGCACCGCGGCGATCACGGGCGCGTACGTTGCGCTCGCCGACGCGGTGGTCTGGCTCGGGGCGGCCGGTGAGCTCAAAGACCCCAAGCCGCTGTCGTGCCAGATCGCGGCGGTCAGTGTCGGGGTAGTCGATGGTCGGGTGCGGCTGGATCTGCCCTATGACGAGGACTCACGGGCCGAGGTCGACATGAACGTGGTCGCGACCGACGCTGGGACTCTGGTCGAGGTTCAGGGCACCGCCGAGGGCGCCACATACACCCGATCGACCTTGGATGCGATGCTGGATGTCGCAATGGTCGGCTGTGCCCGGTTGGCGGCTCTGCAGGCAGCGGCCTTGGCCGAGCCGTATCCGGGCCGGTTGCCTGGTGAGTTGGCCGAGTGAACGCGCGGGCCCTGGTTGAGCCATGAGCCGCAAACCGGCCCGGGTGTTGTTGGCCACCCGTAACCCAGGAAAGATCGTCGAGTTGCGCCGGATACTGGCCGAGCCACCGGGGGTTGGTGACCAGTTGGAGATTCTCGGACTCGACGACGTGCCGGCTTACGCGCAAGCACCGGAGACCGGGGCGACGTTCGAGGAGAACGCGCTGGCCAAAGCCAGGGAGGCGGCGGCTGCCAGTGGGTTACCGTCGTTGGCTGATGACTCGGGACTCAGCGTGGACGCGCTGGGTGGCATGCCGGGGGTGCTCTCCGCGCGCTGGGCTGGTCGGCACGGCGACGACCTGGCGAACCTCCAGTTGGTGCTCGGGCAGCTTGCCGATGTGCCAGACGGACGTCGGGGCGCGGCGTTCGTCTGCGCGGCGGCGTTAGTGATGCCAGATGGCGCGGAAACGGTGACCCGAGGGGAGTGGCGCGGCGAGCTTGTTCGTGCGCCCCGGGGCACGAACGGGTTCGGCTACGATCCGATCTTCGTCCCGGCGGGGGAGCGCCGGACCTCGGCCGAGCTGACACCGGCCGAGAAGGACGCCGCCTCACATCGCGGTCGAGCGTTCCGGGCATTACGGCCGGCGCTGACCAAGTTAGTTGTTGAGGACTAACGGCATACACACTGACAACCGGTTGGAGAACCTGCGTATCCTATGCCTTAACTGCCACGCAATCACCGAAACCTGGTGTGCGCGGAAGCTCAAGCCGGCGTAGCCCAATTGGCAGGAGGCACGACATTTAGGATGTCGTCAGTGCGGGTTCGAATCCCGCCGCCGGCACAGGCTCGTCAGACCGACAGGTCTCGGCGCAGCTTGGCGACGTGGCCGGTGGCCCGGACGTTGTAGAGGGCGTGCTCAATCTTGCCGTCCGGGTCCACCACGAACGTCGAGCGGATCACGCCGGTAACCGTCTTACCGTACATGGTCTTCTCGCCAAACGCGCTCCACCGGGTCAGCACCGTCTTGTCTTCGTCCGAGAGCAGCGGAAAGGCCAAGCCCTCAGCGTCGCGGAACTTGGCCAGCGTCGCCGGCTTATCCGGGGAGATTCCGATGACGTCCAAGCCAGCCGTGTTCAGTTCGGCTAGATTGTCGCGGAAATCACAGGCTTGCTTGGTGCACCCTGGAGTGCCCGCCGCCGGGTAGAAGTACACAACCACCCGCCGGCCCCGGAAATCGGCCAGCGAGACTGGGTTGCCGTCGGCGTCGGGCAGGGTGAATTCAGGAGCCGGATCGCCGGGCCGTAAGCGACTAGTCATGCCGCTGACGCTAGCCTAGCGACCTAGCGACCTGTTCAGTGCGTCGGTGGCGTCGCGGCGCCGTTGCTGCTTGGTGGTGCGACGTCAGGAGGCTCAGTGGTGTTGGCGGGTGGTGGTGTCTTGGTCTGGGTGGGTCGCGCGCCTTCGGCGAGCTTGCTTAAGCCCTGCTCCACGAACGCGACATACTTACTGACCTGGTCGGCGTACTTGCCGCCGGTCTTGTTGTTGACGAACCCGACAACCTTGTCGAGTGCATCCTTGATTTGTTGCTCGTGCGCAGCAGCTTGCGAGCTCGCCTCCGCACGGAGCTTCTCGGCAATGTCCTTGCCCTGCCGAAGGAGTTCGTCACGGTTCATACGTGGCATGGTAGCTGGGTCGTCGGGGGCTGATCGAGTCATCTACGGTTGCGCCAGGATGTACGGCCAGGACAGACGGCCGGGCGGGGCCGACCTGGCTGACCCGAGTGAGGAGGAATTGTGGCGCGAGATCTGGACATTATTCAGCGGGAAATCGAGGAGGCCAGGGATGCCCTCGCCAACACCCTGGACACGCTTGCCGAACGAGCTAATCCGAAGCGGCTGGTCGATGAGGGCAAGCAGACCGCGAAGGAGAAGCTGGCCGACCCCAAAATCAAATACGGCCTGATAGCGATCGGTGCTCTGGTGGTTTTACTGCTGTTGCGCAGGCTGTTGCGCTGACTGCGGCGGTGGCGACGCTCGAAACGATCACCAGCGCGGCGAACCCGCTGATCAAGCGGGTTCGGTCGCTGGCCGACCGGCGATACCGGAGCCGTGGCGGCGCCTTCGTGGTCGAGGGCGTTCAGCCGGTGTGGCGGGCGATCGAGGCTGGCTGGGAGATCGAGGCGCTGCTGGTCGTACCATCCCGGCTGACCGAGTCAGCACGCGACATGGTGGCCGGTCAAGTGGCGGCCGGGGTGCGAGCGGTCGAACTGGCCGAGCGGTTGGCCGCGCGGCTGGCCGAGCGGGACGCTCCGCCTGGGCTGCTCGCGGTGGTGCGTTCGCGAGCGATGTCCCTGGGGCGGCTCACGCCCCAACCGGACTCGGTGTTCGTCGCGTTGCATCGGGTGGCCAACCCGGGGAACTTGGGCGCCGTGGTGCGCACCGCCGACGCGGTCGGGGCGGCCGGCGTGATCCTGGTGGGCGACACCGCCGACGCGTACGCGCCCGCGGCGGTGAAGGCAAGCATGGGCTCGTTGTTCGCGGTCCCGGTGGTGGGGGTGAAGGATGCCGACGCTTTGTTTGACTGGGCAACGGCGCGGGGAGTCACTGTGGTAGCCACTTCCGGATATGCCGAACGGTCACACTGGGCGGTGTCTTATCCGCTGCCGGTGGTCGTTTTACTGGGCAGCGAAGGTGAAGGCCTGCCGGCGGACGCGCTGACGCGGGCGGACCACGTGGTACGAATACCAATGACCGGTACGGCGGAGTCGCTCAACTTGGCGGTGGCCGCCGCGTTGATGTTGTACGAGGTACGTCGGCCTGCCTGGGAAGCCCGACCCCCGCGGCCACCCGCTGGGCCTAGCCGGTCTAGCCAGGATGGTCAGCCTAGCCGTGGGCAACCCCACGGCTAGGGCCACGTCCGGCCGCTCTACAGCTCTACAGTAGGCCGAGGGCTTCGACCGCCTGGCGTTCCTCGGCGAGCTCCGCGACGGAGGCATTGATGCGCTGCCGGGAAAACGCGTCGATCTCCAGCCCCGGGACGATCGCCCAAGCACCACCGCGCGAGGTGACCGGGAACGAGGAGAAGAGGCCCTCGGGGACGCCGTAGGAGCCGTCGGATCGAACAGCGGCCGACGTCCAGTTGCCCTCCGGCGTGCCATTCACCCAGTCGTAGATGTGGCCGATCGCGGCGTTCGCGGCGGAAGCCGCTGACGAAACACCGCGCGCCTCGATAATCGCGGCGCCGCGTGTGGCGATCGTGGGGATGAACTCGTCGCGCAGCCAGGCCTCCTCGACCTGCTCGGCGGCGATCTTGCCACCCACCTCGGCGTGGAACAGGTCAGGGTATTGGGTGGCCGAGTGGTTACCCCAGATGCTCATCTTCTTGATCTCGGTGACCGGCACAGCCAGCTTCGTCGACAGCTGGGCCAACGCCCGGTTGTGGTCGAGACGGGTCATCGCGCTGAACCGTTCCGCGGGCACATCCGGAGCCGCGACCTGCGCGATGAGCGCGTTGGTGTTGGCTGGGTTGCCGACGACGAGCACTCGGATGTCGTCGGCGGCGCCGGCGTTGATCGCCCGGCCTTGGGGGGCGAAGATGCCGCCGTTGGCCTCCAGCAGGTCGCGGCGTTCCATGCCTTTCGTGCGCGGACGAGCGCCGACCAGCAGGGCGATAGTGGCGCCTTCGAACGCGGTGGCGGCATCGTCGGTGATGTCGACGCCGTTCAGCAGCGGGAACGCGCAGTCATCGAGTTCAAGCGCGACGCCTTCGGCGGCTTTCATTGCGGCGGGGATCTCTAGCAGCCGCAACCGGACCGGCTTGTCCGGCCCCAGCAGCTGCCCGGAGGCGATTCGGAAGAGCAACGCATAGCCGATCTGACCAGCGGCTCCGGTGACGGTAACGATTGTCGAGGCAGACATGGCAGAACCGTATCCTCTGCGTCGGCGCGGGTCTTCGCGGATGTGCATGACGTGCACCGACAGCCCACTGACGCGGGCCCCTCGGGCTGGCCACCGCCGCCGCTCAAACGGCGGTGTTCTGGCGTCGTCCGGAAAAATCAGGGACCTGAGTCATCGAGTTCGCGTATCGGCGCAGGCGCAGGCTGTTCATCAGCACGAACAGCGAGGACAGCACCATGGCCCAACAGCTGATCAATGGGTTGAGTAAACCGCTCGCGGCCAGGGGCAGCGCGGCAAGGTTGTAGCCGAACGCCCAGGCGAGGTTGCCTCGGATGATCCGCAAGGTGCGCCGGGCCAGCCCGATCGCGTTCGGCACGGCCGCCAGGTCATCGTGGGTGAGGATGAGGTCAGCGGCTTCGATCGCTACGTCGCTGCCGGTGGCCATTGCTATCCCGAGGTTGGCGGTAGCTAGGGCGGCCGCGTCGTTCACGCCGTCACCCACCATCGCGACTGCGTGCCCCTGCTCTCGCAACTGTCTGACGATCTGGGCTTTTGCTGCCGGGGGCACTTCGGCGATCACGTCGTCGACGCCGATCTCCGCCGCGACCGCACGCGCGGTGCCCTCGTTGTCGCCGGTGAGCAGAACCGTTCGCAGCCCCAGCAGGCGTAGCTGGGCGACCGCGTGCCCGGCGGTTGGTCGAAGCGCATCGGCGAGCGCCAGCGCGGCGCGGATCACACCGTCCACCGCCACTAGGACGGTCGTGTGCCCGGTTCGTTCCCAGCTGGCCCGGTAGGCGGCCAAACGAGCGGGTTCGGCAAGCCCGCGCTCAGCCATCAGCCGGACTGAGCCGACGATCACCTCGTGTCCGTCCACCCACCCGCAGGCGCCGAGCCCGGACACGCTCTCAGCCCCGATCGCGGCCGGCGGTGTGCCGCCGGCTTGCTTGGCCAGGTCGCGGATTGCTTTCGCGACGGTGTGTTGACAGGCCTGCTCGACCGCCCCAGCCTGATGCAGCACGGTGACCAGATCGGTACTGACTGTGGTAGCCAAGTCCACCACCGCCATCACGCCGCTGGTGACGGTGCCGGTCTTGTCCAGCAGAACGGTATCAATCTTTCGGGCAGACTCCAGAGCCTGGTGACCGGTGATGAAGACGCCCATCTCGGCTCCCCGGCCCGAGGCGGCCAGCAGCGCCGTCGGAGTGGCCAGCCCCAGTGCGCAGGGGCAGGCGATGATCAGAACCGACAATGCCGCGCCGACGGCCAGCTCGACGCGGCCATCGAAGACCAGCCAGCCCACCAGGCTCAACACCGCCACGGCGAGTACTACCGGGACGAACACTCCACAGATCCGGTCAGCCAGTCGCTGCACGCCGGATTTTTGCCGCTGTGCCTGATGGACGAGGCGGATGAGTTGGGCAAGTCGGGTGTCGGCTCCCACCTTGGTCGCCCGGACCGCGATCTCGTTGGAGGCCGCGACCATGCCACTGAGGATCTCCTCGCCGAAGCCGACCTCGCGGGGTAGCGCCTCGCCGGTCATCCGGCTGGTATCCACCGCGCTGTGCTCCGACAAGACGATCCCGTCGGTGGCGACCGGCTCGCCCGCAAGCACGACGAACTCGTCGCCAGGACGCAACCGCGCCAGCGGGATGTGGTCATAGCCGTCGCCACGCCGGACGGTCACGTTTCGAGGGACCATCCCCGCCAGTGACCGGACCGCGCCACCGGCCTGGAGTTTCGCGTTCGCCTCGATCCGCCGGCCCAGGAGCAGGAAGATCGTCACGCCGGCGACCACGTCGAGGTATACCGCACTCGATGGATGCAGCAGCAAGTTCGGAGCGCTGGCCGCCCCGCGCACCCCATCTGGGCTGAACACGGCGTGGACCGACCAGCCACTCGCGGCGAGAATCGCCAGCGACACCAGGGTGTCCATGGACATCGTCCGGTGTCGCGCGGCGCGCGCGGCCGCGCGATGGAACGGCCAGGCGCACCAGGTGGCGACCGGGGCGGTGAGCGCAAGCAACACCCACTGCCACCCGGCATACCGCAGTTCAGGATGCAGCGCCAAGCTCATCGACAGATCGCCGAGCGGCACGCCGAGCAACACCGCCACCACCAGGCGCCAGGTGAGGTGCCTGGGATGTGGGTGGCTGGTCTCGTCGTGAGCGAGCGGCTCGTTGGCGTCGACTAGCTCGGCTTGGTAGCCAACCCGGCGGACGCGCTCGGCCAACCCCTGCACGCCTTGGTTGGCCGGTGCCTGCACCGTTGCGCGCCCGGTGGCGAAGTTGACTTGAGCGTGAACGCCTTCGATCGCGTTGAGGCTGCGTTCCACCTTGGCCGCGCACGCGGCGCAGCTCATCCCGCTGACCGCGAGCTCGACCACCCGGGTCGTGAGTCCTGAGCCACCCGCTGGGGCTGTTCGCACGCCGTCTCACCCGCCTGATGTCGCCGAGGTCATACCGCCGAGGTCATACACGGTGTGGTGATCACAATAACCGTAGCGGGTGGCCCCGCGTACACTCGCTGTGTTGGGCTGTGCCATGATGACCCCTGGTCGAGTGAGCCTCCCCGCACTCGGCCGGAGTGTGTATCCGGTCCAGTGTTCGACGTCGGACCGTCCCCCAACCAGGAGCTTCCCCCGAAATGTTCTGTGAAACTGTTGTCGTCGCCGGCATGAACTGTCAACACTGCGTGGGCTCGATCATGCGAGAGATTTCCGGGCTGCCCGACGTCCGAAGCGTCGAGGTCAGCCTGTCCTCGGGTTTGGTCACTATCGTCTCGGACACCCCAGTCGAGCCGGCCGAACT
>JAFASX010000046.1 GCA_019244295.1 Pseudonocardia sp. | reverse complement strand
GACGAGCGCTACGTCTGGCTCAACCAATACGCCAACCCGAACAACTGGCGGGCCCACTACGGCACGACAGCGCCGGCGATCGCGCGCCAGTTCCCTCGGCTGGACGTGCTGTTCGTTGGGGCGGGGACCACCGGAACCTTGATGGGCTGCGCTCGTTACTTCCGGCAGTGGCACCGTCCGGTGCGGATTGTCGCGGTGGACAGCGTCGGCTCGGTGACCTTCGGCGGCTCTTCGGGGCGCCGGATGATCCCTGGCCTCGGTACGAGTGTGCGCCCGCAGCTGCTCGACGAGTCCTATGTGGACGAGGTGATTAACGTCGAGGAGGCGGACACCATCCGTGCCTGCCATCGGTTGGCCCGTCGGGGGTTTCTGTTCGGTGGCTCCACCGGCACGGTGGTCAGCGGTGCGATGGGCTGGCTGATCCAGCGGGACGCGCGGGCACTCACCGCCGTGGCCATCGCTCCTGACCTCGGCGAGCGCTACCTCGACACCGTCTACCAGACGAACTGGGTACAGGACCTCTACGGCGACGACGTCTTGCGCTCCGGCGACGAGCTGGCCGCCGGTACGCGGTCGGTCTGATTCGACGCTTCCCTACCCACGCCGCGATGGCAAAGGAGCCACGTCATGAGCCAGACCACCTGCCTGCACGTCACCGGCGGCGGGCCACAGGATTCGCGCCAGGTGGAGCCGGTCTCGCCGGTTTCGCTGTCCGAGTTGGTCCTGGTTGACCAGCACGCACCGCAGGGCTCGCGAGTCCGACAGGACGAACGCCTGGACCGTTTGTTTGAAGAACGCTGCGACTGGCTGCTCAAGCATGGCCGGGCCGGCCAGCTTGCGGTGGATTGCGACGAGCAGTCATTGACCTACCCGGAGCTGGACGCCAAAGCCAACCGACTGGCCCGATACCTGCGCCTGCACGGCGTCGATGCCGGCGACCGGATCGCGCTGCTGTTCGATCGCCCGACCGACTCGTATGTCGCGATGCTGGCGGTGCTGAAGATCGGCGCCGCATACGTCGCGTTGGATGCCAGCTTCCCAACGGAGCGGATGGCGTACGTCGTCAGCGACGCCCAAGCGCGCACAGTGCTTTCAGTAGCGAGCGTGGTCGACGGAGTCGAGCGATCCGAATTGCTGACCGCGAACGGCGTCGAGCTGGTGGCCCTCGACCAGGCCGCGCCACTGATCGACGAGCTGGACTCACGGCGGCTCATCCCTGCCGAGCGGGGCAACCCGGGCGGCCAGGTCGCCTACATCACCTATACCTCCGATGCTGACGGACAGCTCAGGGGAGTAGTGGTTGAGCACCCCAGCATCTGCAACTTCGTCAAGGTTGCCGCCGAAGTGTACGGCATCGGGTGCCTGGACCGCGTTTACCAGGGCTTGCCGATCGCATTCGACTTCTCCGTCGAGGAGACCTGGGTGCCCTGGTCGCAAGGAGCGACGCTGGTGCCCAGACCGCCGCGCGAACGCCTGCTGGGCCGCGACCTGCACCGGTTCCTCAGCCAACGGCGCGTCACGGTGATGTGCTGCGTCCCGAGAGTCCTGGCCACCCTCCGGGACGATCTACCTGACCTGCGCATTCTGCTCGTATCCGGGGAGATCTGCACTGAGGATCTGATCGAGCGGTGGCACCGACCCGGCCGGCGGTTCCTCAACCTCTATGGTCCGGCCGAGGCGACGGTAACGACGAGCTGGACCGAACTGCGTCCGAACACGCCAGCGACCGTCGGAGTCCCGCTGCCCACTTACAGCACGGTAATCCTGGATGTCGAGGACCCCTACCAGGTACGACCGCACGGCGAGCTCGGCGAGATCGGAATCGCCGGGGTAGGGCTCGCTCGCGGTTACGTCAATCGTGACGATCTCACCGAGAAAACGTTCATCCCAGATTTTCTGGGCATCCCGGCGAACCCATCCGGCCGAATCTATCGTACCGGCCACCTGGGTCGGGTCAACTCCGACCGGGAAATCGAGTACCACGGGCGGCTCGAGCCACGGGGACGGTTGTGTGGATTCCGGGCGGAGCTCGCCGAAATCGAGTCAGCACTGCGACCGGCCTCTCCGGTTGCCGAGGTCGCCGACGCCGCGGCCGACGTCGCTGCCGAGGTTGTCGCGAGCGGCACTCTCGTACCCACAGAGCGTGCGAAAGCGCCGTTCACCACGCCCGCGAAACCGGCGCCGCTCCCGCCGGCTTCGGTCGGGGCCAGGCTGGCGGCGGTGTTGGCTGAAGTGCTGGGTGTGGATGAGGTGTCGGTTGATGGTCATTTCTTTGATGACCTGGGTGCCGATTCGATGATGATGGCTCGGTTCTGCGCACGGGTGCGTAAGCGGACCGGTCTTCCGTCAGTGTCGATGCAGGATGTCTATCGCAATCCGAGCATCAGCAGAATGGCGGCAGCCTTGGCGCCCGCTGCCTCAGCGGAAGCGTCCCCGGCTCACGGAACGGTCGGGGCCAGGCTGGCGGCGGTGTTGGCTGAGGTGCTGGGTGTGGATGAGGTGTCGGTTGATGGTCATTTCTTTGATGACCTGGGTGCCGATTCGATGATGATGGCTCGGTTCTGCGCACGGGTGCGTAAGCAGCCGGATCTCTCGGCCCTGTCGAAGGTGTCGATGCAGGACATCTATCGCAACCCGAGCATCAGCCGGCTGGCGGCGGCTTTCGTGGCTCCGGCGCCGGTCACTGTCGAGGCATCGGTGCCGCCATCGATCGAGGTGGTGAACCACGCCTCGGGTGGTGAGCGGCGCGAGAAGGCGCCAACCGGGACACCGAGGTATGTTCTGTGCGGAGCGCTGCAGCTGCTGTCCTTCTTGGGCTACTCCTACCTGGCTGGGTTGGCGACTAGCTGGGGCTTCGACTGGGTCTCGGCTGGCTCGAACTTGCTCGATATTTACCTGCGGTCGGTGCTCATCGCCAGTGCGGGTTTTGTCGGTATGTGCACGCTGCCAATTCTGGCGAAGTGGATGCTGATCGGTCGGTGGAAACCTCAGCAGATCCGCATCTGGAGTCTGGCGTATGCCCGCTTCTGGGTAGTCAAGACGCTGGTCCGGTCGAACCCGCTGGTCTTGTTCATTGGCTCGCCACTCTACGTGCTCTACCTGAGGGCGCTCGGCGCGAGGATCGGGCGGGATGCCGCGATTTTTTCCCAGCATGTGCCAATATGCACTGATCTGCTCACTATCGGCGAGGGCTCGGTCATCCGCAAGGACTCGTTCTTCCAGTGCTACCGAGCTCACGCCGGCCTGATTCAGACGGGCGCAGTCACTCTTGGGAAGGACGTGTTCGTCGGCGAGGCGACGGTGATCGACATCGGCACCTCGATGGGCGACGGGGCGCAACTCGGCCATACTTCCTCGCTACACACTGGACAGGCTGTGCCAGAGCATGAACGTTGGCATGGGTCGCCCGCACAGCGGACCGAGGTGAATTACCAAACGGTCGGCGCCACCTCCTGCGGCACACTGCGGAAGATCATCTACACCGCCGTGCAATTGGCGCTGATGCTCGGTATTTACCTGCCGCTGGGACTTGGCGGCGTGATCCTGCTGGTGACCGATGTCCCAGAGGTAGCCGCGTCGCTGGAGCCAGGAATTCGTGCCCTCACCAGCTGGACGTTCTACCTCAATACGTTGGTCCTCGCGACTGTGTTGTTCTTCGGCTTCTATGTCGTCGGTCTCCTCGTGGTGTCAACTGTTCCTCGGTTGCTCAGCCTGGCCATCAAGCCGGACCGAGATTACCCGTTGTACGGCTTCCATTACTGGATTCACCGGATGATCACACGGATGACCAATATGCGGCCGTTCACGAATCTTTCCGGAGACAGTTCCTTTATTGTTCATTATTTGCGCTCCATCGGGTACGACCTTTCCCTGGTCGAGCAGACCGGTTCGAACTTCGGTATGGAGATGAAGCACGAAACTCCGTACCTGATCTCGGTCGGCAGCGGAACGGTGGTAGCCGATGCGCTATCGCTCATCAACGCTGACTTCTCCAGCACATCCTTCCGGGTGTCCCGGGTGTCGATCGGGGCACGCAACTTCCTCGGCAACCGGATTGTCTATCCCGCGCAAGGCCGGACCGGCGACAATTGCCTGCTCGCAACGAAGGTCATGGTCCCGATCGATGGGGAGATCCGGGAGGGTATCGGGCTGCTGGGCTCGCCGAGCTTCGAAATTCCGCGGTCGGTGGAACGGGATAACGCGCTCGGCTTGAAGAGCGCGGAAGAAGTGCGGCGCCGGCTTGCCGAGAAGAACCGGCACAACGCCGTCACTATGGCGATCTCCCTGCTGGTTCGGTGGATCTATGTCTTCGGGCTCGTCTTGCTGGAGGGCATGGGGGTGGGGTTCTACGACTCATCATTCGGTGCCCTGGGGATCGCGCTGGATCTCTTTCTTAGCCCGCTGTTCACTGTCGGCTATTTTGTGCTGGTCGACCGGTGTGTCTCGTGGCTGCAGTTGTTGACCCCGCGGGGCTGCTCGATTTACGACCCCCGTTTCTGGCGGCACGAACGTTTCTGGAAGGTGCCGTCGCAAGGAGGGTACCTGGAGCTCCTCAACGGTACTCCGTTCAAGAACATAATCTGGCGGATGCTGGGTGTGCGCATTGGCTCGCGTGTCTTCGACGACGGCTGCTACGTGACCGAGAGAACGTTCGCCGCCATCGGGGATGACTGTGCGCTCAATGTGGGAAGTGCTCTGCAGTGTCATTCGCAGGAGGACGGCGCGTTCAAGTCCGATCGCATCACGATCGGTTCCGGGTGCACGCTCGGCGTCAACGCTTTTGTCCACTACGGCGTGACGATGGGCGATGGCGCGGTACTTGCCCCCGACTCCTTCCTGATGAAGGGCGAAGAGATTCCGCCGCGCGCTTGGTGGGGTGGAAATCCGGCCAAAGAGATCCGGAATGTTCAAGCAGGACCGGCGGCCAAGTAAACCTGACCCACGAGAACAGAGGGGAAATTCGATGAAAACGTTCGCGGACACCGACCGGGAATTCTGGCGCGGCGTGTTAACCGCCGGTGGTTTCACCGCTATACCGCGGTGGAGCGTCGACCCGGTGAAGGGTGTGGCTGAGCATGAGGAGGTGCTTTTGGCTGATTTGGTAACGGCGTTGAGTGGGGTGGCTGGTGAGTTGGGGGTGCCGTTGGGTTCGGTGTTGTTGGCTGCGCATGCGAAGGTGCTGGGGGTGTTGGCTGGTGAGTCTGAGGTAGTGACGGAGTTGGTGGTTGATGGGGATGGCCGGGCGTTGCCGTGCCGCGTATCGGTGGGGGCGGGTTCGTGGCGGTCGTTGGTGATGAGTGCTGATGAGGTCGCGGCGGCGGCGAAGGCGCATGGGGATTTCCCGGTTGAGGTGTTGCGGGGTGAGCTGGGTGTGGCGGTGCCGTTGTGTGAGACGGTGTTCGATGCGATTGGTGCTGGTGGTGATCTGGGCGAGGGCACGGTGTTGTGGGTGGGCTTTTGTTGGGTGGGCGCTCGGTTGGCGTTGCGGTTGCGGTATCGGCGTGAGGTGGTGGATGCGTCGTGTGCCGGGCGGATCGCGGGGTATCACGTGGCGGCGTTGGGGTTGATGGTGGCGGATGTGGATGACGCCCATGATCGGCAGAGTGTGTTGAGCGCGGATGAGTGGAGTTTTCAGCTGACGGGGTTGGCGGGGCCGGATCGGGTGTTGCCGGATTGCCGGGTGCATGAGTTGTTTGAGCGGCGGGTGGCGGAGCATCCGGATGCGGTGGCGGCGGTGTGTGGTGAGCGGTCGTGGAGTTATCGGGAGTTGAATGGGCGGGCGAATCGGTTGGCGCGGGCGTTGGTGGCGCGTGGGGTGGTGGCGGAAGAGCCGGTTGCGGTGGTGTGTGAGCGCAATCTGGATTGGTTGGCGGCGGTGTTGGCGGTGTTCAAGGCGGGTGGGGTGTATGTGCCGATCGAGCCGGGGTTCCCGGCGGAGCGGATCGCGCGGGTGTTGCGTCGGGCGCGGTGTGGGCTGGTGTTGACCGAGGCGGGCGGCAGCGTCAATGTGGATGTGGCGTTGGGGTCGGTGCCTGGGGTGGCGCGGGTCTTGATCGACCAGGCGTATCAGGAGGGGCACGCCGAGGACGATCTGGGGATCGCGGTGAGGGCTGATCAGTTGGCTTACATTTATTTCACGTCTGGTTCCACGGGTGAGCCAAAGGGCGCGATGTGTGAGCACGCGGGGATGTTGAATCACGTGTTCGCGAAGATTGATGATTTGGGGATCGGTGCGGGGCAGGTGGTGGCTCAAGTCGCGCCGCAGTGTTTCGATATTTCGTTGTGGCAGTTGGTGTCGGCGTTGATGGTGGGTGGGCGCACCCTGGTGGTGCGGCAGGAGGTGATCCTGGATGTGGCCCGGTTCGTGGACACGATCGTGGCCGGTGAGGTGACTGTGTTACAGGTGGTGCCGTCGTATCTGGAAGTGGTGCTGTCCTATTTGCAGGCCCATCCGAGGCAGCTGCCGTCGTTGCGGTATGTGTCAGTAACTGGGGAGGCGGTGAAGAAGGAGTTGGTGGCGCGGTGGTTCGCGACCGTGCCGGAGGTGAAGTTGGTGAATGCGTATGGATTGACCGAGACCTCGGATGACACCAATCACGAGGTGATGGAGCGGGTCCCGGAGGGTGATCGAGTGCCGTTGGGGCGGTGTGTGAACAACGTACGGGTGTATGTGGTGGATGAGCATTTGGCGCCGGTGCCGTTGGGGGCGCCGGGGTTAATCGTGTTCTCCGGGGTGTGTGTGGGGCGGGGGTATGTCAACGATCCGGAACGGACCGCGGCGGCGTATCTGGATGATCCGTATCGGCCGGGGACGCGGTTGTACAAGGGTGGTGATTACGGTCGGTGGTTGCCTGATGGAAAGTTGGAGTTTCTGGGTCGGCGGGATTCCCAGGTCAAGATCTCCGGGTTCCGGATCGAGATCGGGGAGATCGACAACGCGTTGACCACGATCCCGGGGGTCCGGGACGGGGCGGTGGTCGTCGGTGGGCGCGCGGGACAGCCTAAACACCTGGTGGCGTTCTACAGCGGGCCCGAGCCGTTGCCGGTGGAGGTGCTGCGGGAGCGGCTGGGGGCGGTATTGCCGGCCTATATGGTGCCCATGGTGTTCCACTGGCGCGAGCGGTTGCCATTGACCCTCAACAGTAAAATCAACACCAAGGCGCTGACCGCGCTGGCCGCCGAACTGGAGACCGTCGATACCGTCGAGGACGGCTACCACCCACCGGCCACCCCCACCGAGCACCACCTGGCCAGCACCTGGGCCAGCGTCCTGGGCCTCACCGCGGACCGGATCGGACGCCACGACCATTTCTTCGAACTCGGCGGCACCTCCCTGTCCGCGGTCAAACTCGCCATTGCCCTCAAACGCACCGTCACCCTCAAAGACATCACCGGCCATGCCACCCTCGCTGACCTCGCCACACTGATCGACCGCAAGGCCGAGCGGGTCGCCGAACCCCAGACTGTATGAGGTAGCTGTGCGCGGTAGCGTGTGGCCACGTGCGCACTGCTTTCGGCCAACTGTTCGACGTACCTGACGGATACCTGGATACCGCGAGCATCGGGATCCCGCCGGTCGTGGTCGCTGACGCGGTGGCCGAGGATGTGCGGCGCTGGCGGACCGGCGCCGCGCGACCGCGGGACTTCGACCGGCCAGTGACGATCGCCCGGGCGGCGTTCGCCGAGCTGGTCGGAGTTGATGCGGATCAGGTGGCGGTTGGTTCTTCCGTATCCGCCCTGGTGGGGTTAGTCGCGGCGAGTCTGCCCGGCGGCGCCGAAGTATTGGTGGCCAATGGCGAGTTCACCAGCGTCAGCTTTCCGTTCGCGGCGCAGGCGGGCAGAGGGATCCGCATCACCGAAGCGCCGCTCCGCGAGATCCCCGAACGGGCCAGCGAGGCCGACCTCGTCGCGGTGAGCGTGGTGCAGTCCAGCGACGGTGCCCTGCTGGACCTAACTGCGCTGCGCGCCGCCGTGGTCGGGTCGAGCACCAGGTCGAGCACCAGGGTGCTGCTCGACGCCACTCAGGCGTTGGGGTGGCTGCCGCTGCGGCTCGACTGGGCCGACGCGGTCGTCGCGGCTGGCTACAAGTGGCTGCTCAGCCCCCGAGGCGCGGCGTGGATGTCGGTATCCCACGAGTTGCGCGATGAGCTCGTGCCGCACCTCGCTAACTGGTTCGCCTGTGTCGACCCGTGGGAAAGCATCTACGGTCTGCCGCTGCGGTTGGCCGTCGGCGCGCGCCGGTTAGATAGCTCGCCGACCTGGATCACGCACGTCGGGGCGGCCGAGGCACTGCCATGGCTGGCATCACTGGATGGAGTACAGGTCCGGGCGCACTGTGTCGGGCTTGCCGACAAACTGCGAGTTGAGCTGGGTGAGGAGCCGGCGGGCTCGGCGATTACGACGGTGCGGCGGCCAGACGCCGCCGAGAAGCTCGCCGCCGCGGGCGTAGTGGCCAGCACGCGAATGGGTGCGGTCCGGCTGGCGTTCCACCTCTACAACACCGAGTCCGACGTCGAACGGGTGTTGGACGCACTCTGAACACTGGTTACGTCCGACCTGGGAAGGTCGGCACCACCGGCGCGGTTTCTGACCTTGCCGCCCATTGAGCCCCTCGGACGGCCGCGTCGGTCAGTCCCTCCAGAGCCACGCGGCGCAACGCTGGGTCGTCGCACCGCTCAAGGACAGAGCGCCACGCGGCCGCCGCGTCGGCCTCCGCACTGATCGCCAGATGGATTGCGGATGCCTGGTCAACCACTGTATTGGGAGTGCGATACCCAGGTTCCGCCGCGATCGGCGGGACTCCCGCGTCAGCCAGCGTGCGGCTGATGAAGTCGCGGCGGGCCCGGTGCGCGGTGGCATCCTGCCTGGCCAGCCGATCCAGCGCCGGAGGCAGGAAGGCGACGAGCAGGCCGTAGCACCACACCGCGGCGTGTTCGGTGCCCAGCGCGGCCTGTACCGCCGCCGCCGTATCCGAGGCCGTGGCCAGCTCACGGTTCTCAGGGGATGGGCCTGGTGGTGGTGATGGCTTCAATGCAACACTGCTCGGTAGGCCGCACAGCAGGCGGCGATCGAACCGACTAACGCGGCGTGGCTGCGGGGCAGGCTCGGTACTACCGCCGCGGCTCGCTGATGAGCTTTGTCCAACACGGCAAGCACGCTGGTCAGTGCGGTGTCAGCAGCCGATATAGGCGCTGTCGGCTCGATGCTCGGCGCTGTCGGCCTCGCTGTGGCGGTGGATTGTTTCGCGGTAGGCCCGGTTGGTTCGGCGTTAGGGACAGTTCCCTGGAGCGGAGGTGGCGCCTCGTCGGCGAGCTCAACGGCGAGCGCCTCGGCATGTGTTCGTCGGGCATCCGCTACGGCCGCGAGCGCGTCGGCGAGCGCCGGGTCGGTCGATGGCGTCGAGCCGGTGCGCAGTACCTGCACTATCGTGTCGATGCGGGTCGCGTCCGACCTAGCCTGAATAGTTAACGCGACCAGCGGATCTGGCTGGCCTCGACCACAGCCGGCCAGTACCCCGGCCAACGGCAGACCCGCCAAGGCGGTACCCCCTCCGAACAGCAGCGACCGGCGAGGCACCAGCCAGTCCCTCAGGTGGGCGTACTCAGGATCGGCCATGCTGGCTGATCGTGCCACGCGTGACCGATCGGCGGCGAAGTCGGGGTTCGCACGCTTGCCGCGAGCTGTCACCTTCCGGCCAGCTTGGCGCGATACGCTGAGCGGCCCGAGCGGACACCAGGTCCGCTGGGTAAAGCCACAACACTTGACGACCGTGGGAGCCCGTATGCCTTGTCCCCAGCCGGACCAGCTGTGCGCCGGTCTGCGTCCGATGGTGGAGCGGGTGGTGTCCTCGATGGGGTTCGATCTCGAGGAAATCGACCTCCGATCAGCGGGAAGGCGGATGCTGGTGCGTGTCGTGGTCGATGCCGACTCGGGAGTCGGACTGGACGACATCGCGGCGTTGAGCCGGTGCGTGGCGGATGAGCTGGACGGGCAGGATGCGCTGCTGGGTGGGCCGTACACGTTGGAGGTGACCTCGCCCGGTGTGGATCGTCCGTTGACCGCGCATCGGCACTGGCGGCGGGCCCATCTGCGCTCCGCGAAGATTACCCTTGTCGAGGGGGGGACGGTCACTGGACGGATCGGTCCGGCTGGTGAGAAGACGGTGCGGGTGCTGGTGGACGGGGTCGTGCGGGAGTTGCGCTACACAGACATTGAGCGCGCAGTGGTGTTGGTGGAGTTTCGGCAGCCGCCGGTGGACGAGCTGCGGGCGCTCGCCGCCGACTCCGCATCGGACGACCGCGCCGGGGATGTACCGGAGGAGCAGAGGTGAACGTCGACATCGCTGCGTTGCGAGCGATCGAGCGCGACAAGGACATTCCATTCGATACGGTTATCGCGGCTATCGAGACCGCACTGTTGACGGCGTACAAGCACACCGACGGCCATGAACCACAGGCTCGGATCGACATCGATCGCAAGACCGGACTGGTCCGGGTCATGGCACAGCGGCTTGCCGAAGACGGCCAGCTGGAGCAGGAATGGGACGACACTCCCGAGGGCTTCGGGCGCATCGCGGCGACCACCGCACGGCAGGTGATCGTCCAGCGGCTGCGTGATGCCGAGCACGAACGCACCTACGGCGAGTTTTCCGCCAAGGAAGGTGAGATCGTCGCTGGCGTTGTGCAGCGTGATGTGCGAGCCAATGCTCGTGGCGTCGTGGTGGTGCAGCTGGGGGGTGGTACCGAGGGAGCTATCCCAGCCGCCGAACAAGTGCCCGGCGAGCGTTACGAACACGGCGAGCGAATCCGGTGTTATGTGGTTGGCGTCTCGCGTGGTGGCCGGGGTACCCAGATCACGTTGTCCCGGACGCATCCGAACCTGGTGCGGCGGTTGTTCGCGCTCGAGGTGCCGGAGCTGGTGGATGGTTCGGTGGAGATCTGCGCGGTGGCCAGGGAGGCTGGGCACCGATCGAAGATTGCGGTACGTGCCCTGGTGCCGTCAGTAAACGCCAAGGGAGCGTGCATCGGTCCTATGGGCCAACGGGTGCGCAACGTGATGAGTGAACTAGCCGGGGAAAAGATCGACATCATCGACTGGTCGGATGACCCGGCGGAGTTCGTCGGGAATGCGCTGTCCCCGGCCAAGGTTATGTCAGTGAGTGTGCTGGAAGCGCGTACCAAGACTGCCCGGGTGATCGTGCCGGACTTCCAACTGTCCCTGGCTATCGGCAAGGAAGGACAGAACGCCCGATTGGCCGCTCGACTGACCGGATGGCGTATCGATATCCGCAGTGACGCCGATCCTCGGCCGGTGCACGACGTGCCGGTTACGCCTGACGTCGGTGGACCGCCGGCCAGCCGGGCCGCGGATCAGATCAGCTGAGCCCCCTTCCGCTCGCCGACTGGGCCGTTGGTGGGAGAGCCTGGAACGATGGTCGGAATGAGCGCTCAGGGCAGACGCGCTACACTTTTGGAGGCATTGATCCGTGATCTATCTTCCATGCGTATGTCGGTACTGCGTTCGCCTGTACGGACCTGTGTGGGGTGCCGGTCTCGGTCACCAGCCACCGGGTTGTTGCGTGTCGTTGCGGTACAGGGAGTGTTGACGCCTGATCCGCGGCGGCGGCTACCTGGTCGGGGTGCTTGGTTGCATCCTGATCTGGAATGCCTGAGTCGTGCCCAACGGCGAGGGGCGTTTCCGAGGGCGTTACGCGTCCCCGGTCCGCTCGACGTCGATGGTGTCCGACGGTACCTGCAACCCATGTTGAAGTGCGAGACCGTCTCGCACCTGGATCACGAGAGTCAGGTCGACCCGTCATGAGCCAGCTGTGAAGATCGCACCATGAACGTGTTGCGACGGTAGGTTCGAGGTCGAGCGGGAACGTGCCGCCGGCCTCCTAGGATGAGGAGAGCAGTGGCAGGCAAGGCCCGCGTACACGAGCTCGCGAAGGAGCTCGGCGTCACCAGCAAGCAAGTACTGAGCAAGCTCCAAGACATGGGTGAGTACGTCAAATCTCCGTCGTCGACGGTTGAAGCCCCGGTTGCCCGCAAACTTCGCGAGGCGATGGTGAGCGGTTCCAACGGCGCCGCCAAACCGACCTCACGAGGCCGTCGATCCGGCCCGCCGGGCCGAACCGCGTCTCCGGCCGCCGCGTCTCCGGCCGCCGCGGCGCCGAGCGCGCCCGCGTCCTCGGCTGCCCCCGTCGCACCGGTATCACCGCCGGTTCCGGCGGCGCCTGTTGCTCCGGTGGCATCGGTGGCGCCCGCATCGGTGGCGCCTGCTCCGGTGGCTCCTCCTCGGGTGAAGCCGGGACCGCCGCCGAGTCCGCCGGTTCCGGCGGCGCCCGTTGCTCCGGCGGCATCGGTGGCGCCTGCTCCGGTGGCTCCTCCTCGGGCGAAGCCGGGACCGCCGCCGAGTCCGCCGGTTCCGGCCGCGCCCGTTGCTCCGGTGGCATCGGTGGCGCCCGCATCGGTGGCGCCTGCTCCGGTGGCGCCTCCTCGGGTGAAGCCAGGGCCGCCGCCGAGTCCGCCGCGTCCGGCCGCATCAGCTCCGCCGGCTGCCGCGCCCCCAGTGGCGCCCACTTCAACAGGACCTACCCCCGCGGGACCTCCCGCATCGAAGGAGGAGCCTGCTTCTCGGCCGCGTCCGGCCGCTCCTCGGTCCGGCCCGGTCCCGCCCCGGCCCGGTGGTCCGGCCGCCGCTCCTCGACCTGGTCCAATCACGCCACGACCAAGCGCGCCTACGGCGCGTCCGACGCCGCCACCTGCCAAGCCGGCCCGTCCGGCCGCCGCCAAGCCGGCCCGCCTGGCCGCCGCCGAACAGCCGGGTCGCCCCGCCCGTTCGGCACCGGAGCAGACTCCCCGCCCGGCCGCCGCTGAGCTGGCGGATGCGGCGAGTACAGAGTCCCCCGCGGCGGTGCCGCCGCGCCGGCAGGCGCCGAAGCCGGGTCCACGCACCCCGAGAGTGGGTAACAACCCGTTTGGCGTTGGTTCTGGAGCACCGCCATCGCGTCCGACCACACCCCGGCCTGGTTCACCCAACCAGGGAGGACCGAGCCAGCAGCCGCCTTCTCGTCCGGGCGGAAGCGGTGGCGCGCCCACTCGCCCCACTGGGGGCTCTGGTCGCCAGGGCGCCGCGGGCTCGGCTGGTCCCCGGCCGAACCCTGGGATGATGCCGCCTCGGCCGAACCCTGGGATGATGCCTGGTCGCTCGGCCGGTGGGCGGGGTGCTTCCGCCGGTGGTCGGGGTGGCCCCTCGGCTGGTCGGGGTGGCCCTGGCGGTGGCGCCGGCCGTCCTGGTGGCGGCCGTCCCGGTGGTGGTGGCGGTGGTTTCCGCGGCGGGCACGGTGGCCCCGGCGGTGTCGGTGTGCCAGCCGGTGGTTTCCGGGGTGGTCCTGGTGGTCCGACTGGTCCCGGTGGGCCCGGAGGCCCAGGTGGCGGCCGTTCCGGCGGGGGTCGCGGCCGTGGCGGCGCGGCTGGCGCATTTGGCCGGCCGGGCGGACCCGCTCGGAAGGGCCGCAAGTCGAAGCGGCAGAAGCGCCAGGAGTACGACGCCATGCAGGCACCGTCGGTTGGCGGTGTGCGCTTGCCGAAGGGCAAGGGCGAGGTCATCCGGTTGCCCCGTGGCGCCTCGTTGACCGACTTCGCCGACAAGATCAATGCCAACCCCGCGTCGTTGGTCCAGGTGCTCTTCCACCTCGGAGAGATGGTCACCGCGACCCAGTCAGTGGCTGACGAAGTGCTCGAGTTGCTCGGCACCGAGATGAACTACCAGGTCCAGGTGGTCTCCCCGGAGGAGGAAGACCGTGAGCTGCTGGATTCGTTCGATATCTCCTACGGTGAGGACGCCGGGGACGAGGACGACCTGGAGATCCGGCCGCCGGTGGTGACCGTCATGGGTCACGTCGACCACGGCAAAACGAAGCTGCTGGACACCATCCGCAAGACGAATGTGGCGGCGACAGAGGCTGGCGGCATCACCCAGCACATCGGTGCCTACCAGGTAGCAACCGAGCTGGACGGCGACGAGCGGCTGATCACCTTCATCGACACCCCGGGCCACGAGGCGTTCACCGCTATGCGGGCCCGAGGCGCCAAGTCGACCGACATCGCGGTCATCGTGGTGGCCGCTGACGACGGCGTGATGCCCCAGACCGTGGAGGCGATCAACCACGCCCAGGCCGCCGACGTGCCGATCGTGGTCGCGGTCAACAAGATTGACAAGGAAGGCGCCAACCCGGCCAGGATTCGCCAGCAGCTGACCGAGTACGGTCTGGTCGCCGAGGAGTACGGCGGCGAAACGATGTTCGTGGACGTCTCCGCCCGGGAGAATATCAACATCGACCAGCTGCTCGAGGCGATCCTGCTCACCGCTGACGCCGCGCTCGACCTGCGGGCCAACCCGAACATGGAAGCCCAAGGTGTGGCGATCGAGGCGCACCTCGACCGAGGCCGGGGCCCGGTGGCAACCGTGCTGGTGCAGCGCGGCACGCTGCGGGTCGGCGACTCGGTGGTGGCTGGCGATGCGTCCGGCCGGGTGCGGCGGATGCTCGACGAGCACGGCGGGGACGTCGCCGAGGCGTTGCCGTCCCGTCCGGTCCAGGTCATCGGGTTCACGTCAGTGCCCGGTGCCGGCGATACATTCCTCGTGGTTGACGAGGACAGGGTTGCCCGGCAGATCGCCGACCGCAGACGGGCCCGCGAACGCAACGCCGAGTTGGCGCAGCGCCGCAAGCGGGTCAGCCTGGAGGATCTGGACGCCGCGCTGAAGGAAACCGACAGCCTCAACTTGATCATCAAGGGCGATAACTCGGGTACCGTGGAAGCCCTCGAAGACACCCTGCTGAAGATCGATGTTGGCGATGACGTCGAGCTACGGGTGATCCATCGGGGCGTCGGTGGGATTACCGAGGGCGACATCAACCTCGCCATCGCCGACAACACCATCGTGCTGGGCTTCAATGTCCGTGCCGAGGGCAAGGCCACTGAGCTGGCCAACCGCGAAGGCGTCGAGATCCGCTACTACTCGGTGATCTACCAAGCGATTGAGGAGATCGAGCAGGCCCTCAAGGGGATGCTCAAGCCCGAGTACGAGGAGGTCGAGCTCGGTCGTGCGGAGGTCCGCGAGGTCTTCCGGTCTTCCAAGGTCGGCACGATCGCCGGTTGCATGGTGCTCAGCGGAGAGATCCGGCGCAACGCTCGGGCTCGGTTGATCCGAGACAACGTGGTTGTGGTGGACAACCAGCAGATCAGCTCGCTGCGTCGGTTCAAGGATGATGTGGTGGAGGTCCGCGAAGGCTACGAGTGTGGTTTGACGCTCGGGTCGTTCAATGACATCAAGATCGGTGACGTTATCGAGACCTTCGAGATGCGGGAGAAGCCGAGGGCATGATCTGGGTCGGCCCGGGCGCGGGGTGATTCAACTCGCGCCCGGCTGGCGCCGGGGAAGCCGGGGCGAGTCATGTACGTAGGAGCCTTGGAGTTGGACGTCCTGTTAGGCGATGTCAACTCGCTGAAGGGCAAACGTGCGCTGGTCCGGCCAGTATTGGCGGAGCTGCGGCGGCGATATGAGGTAGCGGTGGCCGAGGCTGGTCATCTTGATCTGCATCGGAGGGCGCTGCTTGGGGTGAGCTGCGTGGCCGCCGATGCGAGCCACGTGATCCGAGTCATGGATCAATGCGAGCGATGGGTGGCCGCACGCCCAGAGCTCGAGCTGCTCTCGGCCCGGCAGCGGCTACTTGGTCCACATGATGAGTGACGCCTGGAGGAACCATGGTCGACCACGCGAGAGCTAGTCGGTTGGCACGCAGGATCAGCCAGATCGTGGCTTCGGCGCTGGAATACGAGGTGAAGGACCCTCGGCTGGCGATGGTTACCATCACCGACACTAAAGTCACCGGCGATTTGCACGACGCGACTGTCTTCTACACGGTGTTGGGCCCCACAGTGGACGCCGAACCAGACTCGGCGGCCGCGGCCGCGGCGTTGGCTAGCGCCACTGGGGTACTGCGCTCGATCGTGGGCAAGTGTACCGGGGTACGGTTCACCCCGACCTTGACGTTCGTCGAAGACACGGTCGCAGACGGAGTTCGCAGGCTCGACGAGCTGCTCGCCAAAGCTCGGGATTCCGACGCCGAAGTAGCCAGGCTCGCCGCTGGCGCGACCCCCGCCGGCGACGCCGACCCGTACAAGTCACCACGTAACGACTCCGGAGACGTACTCTGAGTTGTCACGGGGAGATGGGCCGGACAGTGCGTCGGCGCTGGCTGGCCCAGCGCTGGCGTCTGCCCACAGCGCTGGTCAAACGAAGCGGCCTGGACTGGGTTCGAGTCGGGCTGTTGCTCGCGGGCCTGCTGTGCGTTGCCACCGGGCTGCTTCCCGCCGACGAGGCCGAGCGGAACATTCGCCGTATCGCGCCGCTGCTGCTGTTTCTGGCGAGCGTGATCGTATTAGCGAACCTCGCCAAGCAAGCGCAAGTGTTCGATGTCATTGCAACTCGGCTGGCCATCATCGGGCGGGGCAATTACTTAGCCCTTTTTCTACTCTGTGTGGCGTTCGCGTCCGCTACGACGGCCTTCCTCAACCTGGACACTACCGCCGTGCTGCTCACTCCAGTCCTGTTGGCGCTGGCGGGCAGGGCCGAAATCGCCCCCGTGCCGTTGGCCATGACGACTATTTGGTTGGCGAACACCGCAAGTCTGTTGCTTCCGGTCTCAAATCTCACCAACCTGCTCGCCGCGGACCGGATCACGCTCTCGGCGCCCGCTTTTGCCGCGCGGATGTGGCTTCCCGCGGTGACCGCGATCGCCGCGACCATGATTTTCCTGTGGATTTGCTACTGGCGAAGGCGCCGACGAGGCCGCGACCGATATATATCACCGGCACCGCTGAAGCTGACCAAGCGGGGCCAGCCGGTCCTGTTCCGGATCACCGGGGCCGCCTGCCTGTTGTTCATCGTGGCGATCCCCATCGTGGGAGATCAGATCGGTCTGGCGGCCCTAGCCGCGGCGTCCATAGCGGTGCTTGCGTTTGCCGTCCTCGACCGGCGCCAGCTCACCATGGGCCTCATCCCGTGGCAGCTGCTGATCCTGGTCACCGGGTTGTTCCTGGTGGTCCCCACGCTGAGCCGACACGGTCTGTCCGACGTCATGTCCGGGTTGATCGGTACCGGCCGGGGAGAGGTCGCTGAGTATCGGGCGGCTACGGCCGGGGTGGTATTGTCCAATGCGCTCAACAACTTGCCTGCGTATACCGCTGGAGAGGCCGTCATCCCGAAGAGCAGCGGCGACGTGCTACTGGCGCTGCTGATCGGTACGAATGTCGGCCCGATTATCACCCCATGGGCTTCGTTGGCGACCCTGTTGTGCCTCGAGTCCTGCCGCCGGTACGGCCTGCGCATTCGGCTTGGCGCGTTCGTGCTCGCCGGAGCCGGGCTGGCTGTTGTCGGGCTGGTGCTGAGCGTCGGCGCGTTGCGGCTGACTTCCTGACCGGCAGGAGCGATGAAGTCACCTCGGCTGTCCACCGGCGATTACGGCAGGATGGTAGCGATGGGCGTTGAGTCGGGACTGGTCGTTGTGGACAAGCCGAGCGGGATGACCTCACACGATGTGGTCGCCCGGCTGCGGGGGCTGTTGGGCACCCGCAGGATTGGGCACGCCGGCACGCTGGACCCGATGGCCACCGGCGTTTTGGTCCTCGGCGTGCAGCGGGCCACCCGGTTGCTCGGGCACCTTGCGCTGGACACTAAGGCCTATACCGCGACGATCCGGCTGGGAGCCGCGACGAGCACCGACGACGCCGAAGGCGAGGTGCTTGACACAGCCGATGCTTCCGGCGTTGAGCGGGCCGACATCCTGGCCGGGATGGCCGGGCTGACCGGCGATATCGAGCAGGTGCCCAGCGCGGTCAGCGCGATCAAGATCGACGGTCGGCGCGCGTACGCCAGAGTTCGGGACGGCGAAGTGGTGACCTTGCCGGCTCGCCCAGTGACCGTCAGCGCCTTCGAGCTGACTGACATCCGCCGCGTCGGAACATACACCGATCTTGATGCGCGAGTGGAGTGCTCCTCAGGCATGTATGTCCGCGCGTTGGCCCGTGACTTAGGTCGTGGACTCGGAGTCGGTGGTCACCTGACCGCGCTGCGGCGCACCCGGGTCGGTCCGTTCGAGCTTGCCGCCGCGCGCACGCTGGAGGAACTGGCGGAGCATCCCGGGCTGACCCACCGGTTGGATGCCGCCGTTGCCGCGGCCTTTCGGGTCAGGGTGGCGAACGCCGAGGAGTCGGCCGCACTGGCGCACGGTCGTGCGCTGGCCGCCGCCGGCATCAGCGGCGTCTACGCGGTGACCGATCGCTGCGGACGGGTGCTCGCGCTGGTCAGCGAGGTTGACGGTTTGGCGAAACCGGTGCTCGTGCTGACCCCGGCTGGCGCCGGCCAGCCAGCCCCGTAGGCTCGCGGCCGTGCTGCGCTGGCGAGGCCTGGACGACGTGCCCACTGGCTGGGGGCGAAGCGTCGTAACCATCGGGGTATTCGACGGAGTGCACCGAGGCCACCAGAAGCTGATTGGCCGCGCGGTGGCGGTCGCCGCCGCCCGAGGATTGCCATCCGTGTTGGTGACGTTCGACCCTCATCCCACCGAGGTCATTCGGCCCGGCCACCACCCGGCACAGCTGACCACACTGACCCGGCGCGCTGACCTCGTCGCCGAGCTGGGTGTCGACGCGTTCTGCGTGCTGCCGTTCAACAGCGAACTGGCCCGGATGCCGGCCGACGAGTTCGCTCATCAGGTGTTGGTTGAGCGGTTGCACGCGGCGGCGGTACTGGTCGGCACCAACTTCACCTTCGGTCACGGTGCTCGCGGCGACGTCGAGTCGCTCGCCCAGTTCGGCCGCCGCTTCGGGTTCCTCACCGAGGGGGTGGAGCTGATCACGGACAACGCCGCCAACGGGATTACTTTCTCCTCGACTTACATCCGTTCGTGCATTGACGGCGGGGACGTACAGGCGGCCGCCGATGCGCTCGGCCGGCCGCACCGGGTGGAGGGGGTGGTGGTGCGCGGTGACCAGCGCGGTCGCCAGTTGGGCTATCCGACCGCCAACCTGGCGCCGCCGCCGTACGCGGCGATCCCGGCCGACGGGGTCTACGCCGCGCGCTTCGTGCATGGTGGGCGGCAACTGCCGGCGGCGGTGTCAATCGGCACCAACCCCACGTTCTCCGGGCGGCAGCGCACCGTCGAGGCGTACATCCTTGATGTGCGGGAAGACTTTTATGGCCACCACGTGGCACTGGACTTCGTGGCGCGGCTGCGTGGGCAGCTCCGGTTCGATGGAGTCCCGGCCTTGGTCGAGCAAATGGATCGAGACGTCGAGGCGGTCCGCGAGCTGCTCGTTGACTAAAGCATGCTTTTCCTCGTGCTTTCCGTCCGCACAGCTTTCTGTCATTCCGGCCCCTGCGCCGCGCCCGGGGCGCGATCATCTCCGAAGATGACATCGGAGATTGGGGGTTGGCATGACAACGATGAACCGGGAGCGGCTGGAGGGTCGACGGGCGGTTTCGACGCGGGCCGCCGATGTGGATGCCCAGAGCCTGAACTTCGCCCGGAACCTGGCTCGGCAACGCGAACTCTACGGAGAGCCGTTTGGCGAACAGATCCGACGATTACAGGCCGCGCTCGGCGTATCACAGGCGCGGCTTGCGGAGTCGCTGGGGTTAAGCGCGGCCATGCTCAGCCAGTTGATCAGCGCCCGTCGGGTGAAAATCGGGGATCCCCTGGTGCTCGCCCGGTTACTGTTGCTGCATGACCTCGTCGGCCGTGGCCGAGGGGCGGAACCGGTGAACGTCGAGGCGGTCCTGGCCTTCGTCCGGGAGAGCCGACCACACCTCGGGCTACCTGGTCCAGGCAGAGCCGACCCCGCCGAGGCGCTGCGCACGGTAGCGGCGCCGGCCGCGTTGGCGGCGGCCGCGAATGTCCTCGGACCGCGTTTCCCGGCGTTGGCGCAGTTGTTGCGCCGGGCCGCCGCCGATCGGTGGTGACCGCGATGCCTCGGCTGTTCACCGCGCTATGGCCACCTCAGCCCGCGATCGCGGAGCTGCGTGCCGCACTCGAGCAGGAGCATCGGTGGCCGCCGCGGGGTTGGCGTCCCGTTCCGCCCGAACGTTGGCATGTCACCTTGTGTTTCCATGGTGAGGCGGACCCGGACGAGCTGGCCCGCCAGCTGGACGTCGGGGTCGGTGGCGCCAGGGCGCCCTGGCTGCGGCTGGCCGGCGCTGTGTCGTTCCCCAGGGTCCTTGCCGCTGGGGTGAGCACGTCCAGCCGAGCCGACGCCGCCGCGCTCGCCGCGCTGGTGAGGGCCAGCGGGGCAGACCCGGACGGCTACCGTGCCCACGCTACGGTGGCTCGTTCCGGCCGGTGGGCGGATGCTCCTTCGGCGGAGGGCCCGCTGATGGGCTTTCTTGGTTCGTGGTGGCGGCCCCAGGAGGTCTGCCTGGTGCGCTCGGATCTAGGCTCGGCTGGGCGGCGGTACGTCGTGATACATCGAGTTGCGCTGCGTGCGGACCTGGGCCCGGGTCCGCCGAGGACTGGGCCACTGACCAGACCGTGGAGTGGTTCTGTGCCCGCTTATCGGTGAGGTTGGCTCAGAACGGTCTATGACACCTGCTAACCTCGACAGCGGGTCTGGCTGCGGTCCGTGGCGGCCGGCCTGTTGATGCTCCGTGACGGCTGTAGGCCGCACCGGAACCACACGGCACCGCATACATCGAGGAGCAGTACACCCGTGGCATTGACCGCCGCTGAGAAGAAGACCATCCTGACCGAGTACGGCGTTCACGACTCGGACACCGGATCCCCGGAGGCCCAGGTCGCGCTGTTGACCAAGCGCATCGTCGGCCTCACCGAACACCTCAAGCACCACAAGCACGACCACCACTCTCGCCATGGTCTGTTGCTGTTGGTCGGCCGCCGTCGGCGGTTGCTGCAGTACCTGCGCAAGGTGGACGTCTCGCGCTACCGTGCGCTGATCGAACGGCTCGGGTTGCGCCGATGACGAGGCCCCAGGGAGCGCTGACCATGGCGTCAACCCTCCCTGGGGACCAAGCACGCCATAACTTCATACCGGGCGCGGCCACTGTGGTACCGGAGCGGGAGTATTCCGATCGCCGGTCCTCGGTAGTGGTTTCCGGAGCGCGGTGGATTCAGCCGCCCCGGGGACTTCGATCGAAGACCGGCCTCGTTCCGGGCTTCCGTGGTCGCATTCTCCGGATCATTGTATTGCCGATCACAGAGGAGCGATCACTTCATGTCAGATCCCGCCTCCCCCGGGGTGTACGAAACGACCGCCGTCATCGACAACGGTAGCCTCGGCACCCGGACTGTGCGGTTCGAGACCGGCCGGCTGGCTCGACAGGCCGCCGGAGCGGTCGCGGCTTACTTGGACGACGAAACGATGCTGCTGTCCGCGACGACGGCGTCCAAGCAGCCCAAGGACGGCTTCGATTTCTTCCCGCTGACCATTGACGTCGAGGAGCGGATGTACGCCGCCGGGCGGATCCCCGGCTCGTTCTTCCGGCGCGAAGGCCGGCCATCCACCGATGCGATCCTGGCCAGCCGGCTGATCGATCGTCCGCTGCGCCCGACCTTCGCCGAAGGAGTGCGCAACGAAGTCCAGGTAGTGGTGACTGTGCTCTCGCTGCATCCCAATGACCCCTACGACGTGCTCGCCATCAACGCGGCCTCAGCCTCCACCCATGTTTCCGGGCTGCCGTTCAACGGGCCGGTCGGCGGGGTCCGGGTGGCGCTGATCGGCCAAGAGGGCGGCGCGAGCCGGTGGGTCGCCTTCCCGACTTACGACCAGCTCCAACACGCCGTGTTCGACATGGTCGTGGCCGGTCGCATTGTCACGCCTGGCGCGGCGGCGGGAGCGGCCGATGTCGAGGACATCGCCATCATGATGGTGGAGGCCGAAGCCACCGAGAAGACCATCGACTTAGTCGCCAACGGGGCTTCCGCGCCAACCGAGCAGGTGGTAGCAGCCGGGCTGGAGGCCGCGAAGCCCGCGATCCGCGCCCTGTGCGTGGCTCAGCGGCAGCTGCGCGACGCGGTGACATCCGCGGCGGCGTTCTCGGGATCCCCCAAGGGGCAATTCCCGCTGTTTGTGGCCTATGCGCCTGATGTACTGGACGCGGTCGCCGAGGTTGTCGCCAGTGACCTGGCTAAGGCGCTGACTATGGCAGATAAGCAGGCCCGCGAAGCTCGCCTCGACGAGCTCAAGGACAAAGTGCTGGACGAGCTGGGCGAGCGATACGAAGGTCGCGAGAAGGAGCTGGGTGGTGCCTTCCGAGCGCTCACCAAGAAACTGGTCCGCCAGCGCATCCTGCGTGACAGGGTGCGCATTGATGGCCGAGGCATCACCGACATCCGGCCGTTGTCGGCAGAGGTCGAGGTTGTACCGAGGGCACACGGATCGGCTCTGTTCGAGCGGGGCGAGACCCAGATCCTCGGCGTCACCACACTGAACATGCTGCGGATGGAACAGCAGATGGACACGCTGTCCCCGGAGACCCGTAAGCGCTACATGCACAACTACAACTTCCCGCCGTACTCCACAGGTGAGACCGGCCGGGTAGGCTCGCCGAAGCGGCGCGAGATCGGTCACGGAGCGCTCGCTGAGCGGGCGTTGCTACCGGTGTTGCCCAGCAGGGAGAAGTTCCCCTACGCCATCCGCCAGGTTTCGGAGGCCCTGGGCTCCAATGGGTCCACCTCAATGGGCTCGGTATGCGCGTCCACGCTGTCGTTGCTCAACGCCGGAGTGCCGCTGCGGGCGCCGGTGGCCGGCATCGCGATGGGCTTGGTGTCCGACGTGGTCGATACCGAAGACGGCCCGAAGACCCAGTATGTGGCGTTGACCGACATCCTCGGGGCTGAGGACGCGTACGGCGACATGGACTTCAAAGTCGCTGGCACCAGGGACTTCGTGACCGCGTTGCAGCTGGATATCAAGCTGGACGGGATCCCGTCCGAGGTGCTTGCCCAGGCGCTTGCGCAGGCTCGCGACGCCCGGTTGACTATCTTGGACGTGATCGCCGAGGCGATTGACCGCCCGGACGAGATGAGCCCTTATGCGCCGAGGGTGACCTCGATGCAGATTCCGGTTGACAAGATCGGTGAAGTGATCGGGCCCAAGGGCAAAATGATCAACTCGATCACCGAGGAGACCGGGGCGGACATCTCCATCGAGGAAGACGGCACGATCTACGTCGGTGCCGCCGATGGTCCGTCCGCCGAAGCGGCGATCGCCCGGATCAACGGGATCGCCAACCCCCAACTGCCCAAGGTGGGGGAGCGCTACCTGGGTACGGTGGTGAAGACCGCCGCGTTCGGTGCGTTCGTGTCACTGGTGCCCGGCAAGGATGGTCTCGTGCACATCTCGAAGCTGGGTAACGGCAAGCGGATCGCTAAGGTCGAAGATGTCGTCAAGGTTGGCGATAAGCTGCGGGTCGAAATTGTCGACATCGACAACCGAGGCAAGGTCTCGCTGATCCCGGTGGTCGAGGGCGACAACGCTGATGCCGCCGCGCCGTCCGCCGTGACGGAGGAGCTCGAAAGGGCTGAAGTCAGTTGACCCTGCTCGCGCCACCGGGTTCCGTCTCCGGGGGTGCGAGCGTCCCGGCTCCCGATCTGGTCCGCCACAGCTTGCTGCCCAGCGGGTTGCAGGTGGTCACCGAGGTCGTGCCGGGCGCTCGGTCGGTGTCAGTTGGGGTGTGGATCGGGGTTGGTTCTCGCGACGAAACGACCGATCCCACCGCTGATGAGACCGGTGCCGCGCACTATTTAGAGCATTTGCTGTTCAAAGGCACCGCCCGACGTACCGCCACCCAGATCGCCGAGGAGGTCGACGCGGTCGGCGGCGAGCTCAATGCGTTCACCGGCAAGGAGCACACCTGCTTTCATGGGCATGTCTTGGATGTCGACCTACCGCTCGCGGTGGACTTGCTGACCGACGTGGTGACCGCGGCGACGATGATCGACCGGGATGTCGAGCTGGAACGCGCGGTGGTGCTCGAAGAGATCGCGATGCGTGCCGACGACCCGCAGGACCTACTCGGCGAGGTGTTCGATGCCGCGCTGTTCGGCGACCATTCGCTTGGTCGACCGGTTATTGGGTCCGAAGAGTCGATCAAGGCGATGACCAGGTCACGGTTGCGCGACTTCTGGCGTCGCCATTACACCCCCGACAGGGTCGTGGTGGCCGCTGCCGGCAACCTCGAGCATGACCGGGTTGTGGGGCTGGTGGCGCGGTCGTGGCCGGCCGAGTCGTACTCGCCCGTGCGGCCCGAGGGGCGGCGGTTGGCGCCGATGGCCTCGGTCGGCGCGCGGCGGCTGGCCATCCTCGAACAGGACACTGAACAGGCCCATCTGATGGTCGGGATGCGGGGATTGGACCAGCGCGATCCGCGTCGACCGGCGTTCGAGGTGCTCAACGCCGTGCTCGGCGGTGGGGTGAGCTCGCGGCTATTCCAACAGGTTCGCGAGCAGCGTGGCCTGGCTTACTCGGTGTACTCAGCGACGAGCAGCTATTCCGACGCCGGTCAGCTGGCCGTCTATGCCGGCTGCCGGCCTGACAGGCTTGGTGATGTGGTGACTGTCATGCGCGGAGTGCTGGACGACGTGCTCCGCGACGGACTCACTGAGGCCGAGGTGACACGGGCGAAGGGTTCGCTGCGTGGAGCCCTGATACTCGGTCTGGAGGACTCCGATTCGCGCATGCAACGCATCGGGTGCCACCAGATCGACCTCGGCCACCAGCGGTCGTTGGCCGAGAGCCTGGCCGCGATCGAGGCGGTTTCGCCAGCGGAAATCGTCGCTGTGGCCGATCAGGTGTTGCGCCGGCCGCTGACTGTCGCGGTGGTCGGTCCGTTCGAAACCGAAGCGGATCTGCCGAGCGAGCTGCGTCGAATGACCGAGGGCTGTTCCAATGGGTGAATCGGCCGACTCCGGGCAGGCTGCGCCAAGTTCGGCGTGATTGGAGGTACGCGGTGGATGGGGTCGAGCGATCTGGGCCGGTCCGGGTCGCGGTGATGGGTTCCCAAGGTCGGATGGGCGAAGAGGTGTGCCGCGCGGTGCGGCGCGCCGAAGATCTCGACCTGGTCGCTGAGGTAGACCTCGGGAACCCGTTGTCGCGGCTGGTCGATGCGGCGGCCCAGGTGGCCGTCGACTTCACCCATCCGGGCGCGGTCATGGACAACGTCCGGTTCTGCCTTGATCACGATATTCGGTGCGTGGTGGGGACCAGCGGTTTCGATGAAGCCAAGTTCGCGACCCTGCGAAGTTGGGTAGCGGAGAAGCCAGCGCTCGGGGTGCTGGTGGCGCCCAACTTCGGTGTTGGTGCGGTGCTTTCGATGCATTTCGCGAAACTGGCGGCCCCGTTTTTCGCGGCCGCCGAAGTCATCGAGTTGCACCATGCCGGAAAGGTCGATGCGCCATCCGGTACCGCCGCGCACACCGCGGCCGTGATCGCCGCCGCTCGGTCCGATGCGGGGTCGGCGCCGATGCCCGACGCCACGACACATGAGTCGCCGGGCGCTCGGGGCGGCATCGTGGGCGGGGTCAGGGTGCATTCGGTACGGATGCCAGGACTGGTGGCCCACCAGGAGGTGCTGTTCGGTACCGAAGGGGAGACCCTGACCATCCGCCACGACTCGCTGGACCGCGTCTCGTTCATGCCCGGCGTGCTGATGGCCGTGCGGTACGTGGTCGATCATCCCGGGTTGACTATCGGGCTGGAGCCGTTGCTCGGGCTGTGAATGTTCCGGCCCGGCTCCACCTTCGCCAAGGCCAACGGCCCGACCAGCCGGATTTCGCGTAGTTCACGGTCGCCGGCGTCGAGCACCCGCACCATGCCGTCCGCTTCCCAGCCTTGCCGGGCGTAAAACGCCCGAGACGCCACATCTTGCTCAGGCACCCACACCAACCCACCCGGCGCGCCGTCGGCACGTAACGCTTCGGCCGCGGCGTCGAACAGCCGTTTTCCATGCCCGCGCCGGCCCCAGCGGGGTTCCACCAGTAGGGTGGCGAGCTGTCCGAGCGGAACGCCGTCGGGCTGGTCGAAGTCTTCCGCCGCGCGGGCGGCCGCGCAGAATCCGACCGTCCAGTTGCCCTCGGTGGCAACGAACACATGGTGACCGGCCCCGGCGGTCACCGCCGCCCGCCAGGCTTGCCTGGCGGCCGGGCCGGACAGCCGGTCCACGGCCGCGCGCGGTATCAGTTCGGCATACGCGGTACGCCATGTGCTGGCCTGGATTCGGATGATTTCTTCGACGTCGTCGAGAGTGGCGGGACGGACCGAGGCGAGTGCCATGCGCTCTGCTTACCGGATGGCCCACCAGACGGCACAACGGTGGCCCATCGGATCCCTGAGCGCGTGCCATTTTTTGTCGGGGTTTGCTGGCAGCATCAGCCAGGTGCGAACGATCACAGCGGCGGCGGCGCGGCGAATCGCGTTGGCCGCGCAAGGCTTCAGCGAGCCCAAGCCTGCCGGGCCGCTCACTCGCCGTCACCTCGGCCGGCTGATCGAGCGGCTACGCCTGCTGCAGCTCGACTCAGTCAACGTGGCCGTTCGGGCGCACTACATGCCGGTGTTCAGCCGGCTGGGTGCCTACCGGCGGGAGCTGCTGGACGAGGCGGCCTGGGCGGCGCCCACGGCTCGTCGGCCCCGGATGTTGGTAGAGTACTGGGCGCACGAAGCATGCCTGCTGCCGGTGTCCGACTGGCCGTTGCTGCTGTCCGGAGCGAAGCGCGCCGGATGGTGGTGTAACTACCGTGACCTGGCCGAGCGGGAGTCGGTGCTGGTCAATGACGTATTGGCGGCGGTCAAGGAGATCGGCCCGGTCGATGCCGGCACGCTGGAACGGCTGTTGGGCGTGGCGTCGCGGCCGCGCGGTGGCTCATGGTGGAACCGTTCGGACGTCAAGCGGATCTGTGAGTGGCTGTTCGGCACCGGTCAGCTGACCACCGGGACCAGGGTTAACTTCCAGCGGCTCTACGACCTACCCGAGCGGGTGCTGCCGCCGGAGGTGCTGTCCGCGTCGCCGGTCGAGCCGGCCGTAGCGGCGCGGCGGTTGGTCGGGCACGCGGCGGCGGCGCTCGGCGTGGCCACCGAGCCCGAGCTGCGGGATTACTACCGCCTCGGTCCAGACGCCAGTCGCGCGGCGGTAGCTGAGCTGGCCGCGGCCGGTGAACTGGAGATGGTGCGGGTAGCTGGCTGGTCGGCTCCGGGGTATCGACATCCGGGCGCCCACGCGCCGCGCCGAATCGAGGCGCGCGCCTTGCTGTGCCCGTTCGACCCTTTGATTTGGGAGCGCACACGCATCGAACGGCTGTTTGGGTTCCGTTACCGGATCGAGATCTATACCCCAGAGCATCGCCGTGAGCACGGCTACTACGTGTTTCCGTTCCTGCTCGACGATGCGCTGGTGGCCAGAGTCGATCTCAAGGCCGACCGAAAGGACGGCGTGCTGCGGGTGCTGAGCGCGTTCGTCGAGCCGGCGGCGTCGGTGGCTCGGGTTGCCGCCGAGCTGGCGGCCGAGCTGCGTACGATGGCCAGCTGGCTGGGATTGAGCACGGTAGCGGTCGGTGAGCGGGGCGACGATCTAGTCGGTCCGCTCACCGCCGCGGTGCGTTAAAGCCGGGGCTAGCCGGTGGTGACCAGTGCCTTAGTGATCCATACGTCACCGTTGCCAGTGCGGCCCCGGATGATTAGTTTCGTGCCGTCAGCCGGAGCGGTGTGGCCCACTTCCAGGTCACTGCGCGCCCGCCCCGAGCCGCTGCTGAGATCCAACTCGGCGGCCACTCCGGCGTGCACGCCGACCCGGAGGTCGCCCGATCCCATGGTCAACTCCAGGCAACCGGCCTGGGCATCGTCAATGGTCAGGTTGCCGGACCCGGTACGAGCCCGCAGATCCGCGTGCACCCTGCCCAGCCGCACGTCGCCGCTGCCCGAGCGTACCTCGGCTGGCCCACCTAGCTCGGCCAGGCGCAGGTCGCCGGATCCGGTCTTGGCATTCGCCCGTCCGCGAATCGCGTCGACGTTGACCGTTCCGGAGCCGCCCGTGAGAGTGGCGTTGCCGTCCACGATGCCGAGTGTGATGTCGCCGAAACCGCTGCGGACTACGGTGTCACCGGCCCGGCCGGTCACGTTCACCGAGCCAGCCGAGCGCAGGATCAGCCGGGATTGGGCCGGCGCGTGGACGCTGACCGCCAGCGGAACAGCCCGCAGGGCGATCGCCGACGGCGAGCGCATCACCAGCTCACGCCGAGTCTGCGCCCAGCGGATCTCTGTGGCCCGTACGGCCTCCTCGCCGAGATCTTGCCCAAACGGTATGCCCGGATCCAAACGGTCAGTGCTGAATGACCAACTCTGGCCGAACCCACCTCGCCCCGTGCTCTCGCCCAGCCAGCCGCCGAGCAAGCCGGACAATCCTTGGCTCCAGCCGGTGGCCGTGCCAGGGTCGTGCCGCAGCTCTACCTTGACCGTCGAGGCCTGCTCCACCAAAGTCACCTCGACCTGGCCGAATCCCATTGACAGATCCAGCGTGGCCGGGCCATCGCAGGTCCACTGCTCGGTACGGGGCAAATCCGCGTTGGTCCGTTCGTCCGAGGTCATCTCGTCCTCCGTCATCCCTGAACCCAACCCCGCAGGTGGCGCTCGTCGGCCCGGCCTCGCCGGCGATCCCGCTCGCCGAACATCTTCGGTCCGTACAGCGCGCCCTGAACGGCCTGGGAGATCCACGAGTTCAGCGAGACGCCCTGGGCGCTCGCGGCCTGCTCGGCGTGGTTTTTCAAGTGCTCCATCAACCGCAGAGTGATCCGGCTGACATCGCCGGGATCGCCCAGCGGAGGCCCGGGGTTGTGGTCGGCGTGCGGGGTGCGTTGCGGCTCACTCACCGCTACCCGCACCTGCCGTCCATCCAGTCGCACCTCAACTACCCGCTCCCCGTCGAGTGCCTCGGTGACCTCGGTCGCCATGTCGGCTAGCGCGTTGAGCAGTGCTAGCCGGGCTGCCGGTTCGACCGCGCCGGCCAGCAGCGCGGCGGTGCGTTGGGTGTGTTCGTCGCCGGCGGCCACGGCCGCCATCAGATCCTCCCGCAGAGAAGCGACATACGGTGTAACATCCATGGCGTCATTATGACGTCATGGATGACGTCGCACAACTGTCCGGTGCGGCATGGATGATGTCAAAGTGGTGTCGTTTTTGTCGAGGTTACCCTTCGTTTGTGGCTGATACCGTCCAGCTGAAAGTCCAGCTGATCGCCAAGACCCAGTTTCTGCCGCCGGCGGACGTGCCATGGCGCACGGATGCGGATGGCGGGCAGGCACTCGCCGAGTTCGCCGGGCGGGCATGCTACCAGTCCTGGAAGAAGCCCAACCCGGCGACCGCGACGAACGCCGGCTATCTGCGGCACATCCTGGAGGTCGGGCACTTCTCCGTGCTCGAGCACGGCACGGTCAGCTTCTATTTCACCGGTGTGTCCCGCTCACTGACCCACGAGTTGATTCGACACCGGCACTTCTCGTACTCCCAGCTCTCCCAGCGGTATGTGCCGACACCGGGCTCGGCGCTGGTCGAACCCGAGGCCATCGCGTCCGACCCAGAGCTGCACGCCGTATTCATCAAGGCTACCGAGGCCGCCGCGAAGGCCTACGACCAGCTGCTGGCCGGCCTGCAGCAGCGGTTCGCCGAAGAGCCCAACGCGACCCTGCGGCGCAAGCAGGCTCGCCAGGCGGCCAGAGCGGTCTTGCCGAACGCGACCGAGACCAAGATCGTGGTGACCGGGAACTACCGGGCTTGGCGACATTTCATCGCCATGCGGGCCACCGAGCATGCTGACGTCGAGATTCGCCGGTTGGCCGTGGAGTGCCTGCGCCAACTTCAGGCCGAGGTACCCAACGTGTTCGCTGACTTCGAGATCGCTACCTTACCGGACGGTACCGAGATCGCTTCCAGCCCGATGGTCAGCGAAGGCTAGCACGCCGCCCCACGCGGCATCTGAAACCGTACGTTCGCCGAACGAGGTGGGTGCGAAGTTCTCTGGGCCCTGTCTTCCAATCTCGACAGGGTACGGCGGTATGCTGAAAGTTGATGCGCGCTAGAGCCCAGCCGCTCGACCCTAGCGAAGCGGCGCTGCGTATGCCCTTCCTCGAGCAGCGGGCCCGCGCCTCCCGAGCCCGTTGCCGAAGTCATTGTCGGCGACTCAAACCATGGCCGGCGTGAGGCCGGCCGCGAAAGTTGTTGACCCGTGAACCGATCCCTGCAGAGTTACTCTCGGCCCGCCCAGCCCGCGGTGCGGGTGGCCAGTTCCGAATTACCGACTAACGCCCCGCCCGAGCTAGCCGATGGCGGCTTGCGCATCGTCGCGCTCGGCGGTATTGGTGAGATAGGCCGTAACATGACCGTGTTCGAGTACAGCGGCCGCTTGCTCATCGTCGACTGCGGAGTGCTGTTTCCTTCCGACGACTCGCCAGGCGTCGATTTGATCCTGCCCGACTTCCGGGCGATCGAGAACCGGCTGGAAGATATCGAGGCGCTCGTCCTCACCCACGGCCACGAGGACCATATTGGCGCGGTCCCGTTCCTGTTGCGGTTGCGTGCGGACATCCCGGTCGTTGGTTCCAGGTTCACCCTCGCCCTGGTCGCCGCCAAGTGCAAAGAGCACCGTCTCACGCCCCACCTGCGCGAGGTCCGAGAAGGCCAACACAGCACTCACGGGGTGTTCCGGTGCGAGTACTTCGCGGTCAATCACTCCATCCCGGATGCGTTGGCGGTAGCCATCCGCACCCCGGCCGGGGTGGTGTTGCACACCGGTGACATCAAACTTGACCAGCTGCCCCTGGACGGTCGGCTTACCGACCTAGCCGGATTCTCCCGCCTTGGCGACGAGGGGGTTGACCTACTGTTGGTTGATTCGACGAACGCCGAGATTCCCGGCTTCGTGATCTCCGAGCGGGAGATCGGCCCGGTGCTGGAGAAGGTGTTCGACGATTCCCCGCAACGGATCATCGTGGCCTGTTTCGCCAGCCATGTGCACCGGGTTCAGCAGGTTCTCGACGCCGCCGCCGCGCGCGGCCGCAGGGTCTGTCTGGTCGGTCGTTCGATGCTGCGCAACATGGGCCTGGCCGCCGACTTGGGTTTGTTGCGGGTGCCCGAGGGCCTGCTCGTCGAGCTTGATGAGGCGGTTCACCTGCCTGACCACGAGCTGGTGCTGGTGTCCACCGGCTCCCAGGGCGAACCGCTCTCCGCGCTGTCTCGGATGGCCAAGGGCGAGCATCGCCAGGTGCGGATCGTGCCTGACGACACCGTGATCCTGGCCAGCTCACTCATTCCAGGCAACGAGACCTTGGTTTTTGGTGTGATCAACGCGCTGACCCGGTTGGGCGCCAGGGTGGTGCACCAGGGCACCGCCAGGGTCCACGTGTCCGGCCACGCACCGGCCGGCGAGCTGCTGTTTCTATACAACGTCGTGCGCCCGAGCAACGTGATGCCCATCCACGGAGAGTGGCGCCACCTGAGGGCCAACGCGGCGCTGGCGGTTAAGACCGGAGTGCCGGCCGACGCGGTGGTGCTGGCCGAAGACGGCGTCGTGGTCGATCTGGTAGACGGCGCGGCTCGGGTCACTGGGCGGGTCGAGATCGGCCGGATGTACGTGGACGGCCTAGCTGTCGGTGATATCGGGGAGAGCACGCTCGGTGATCGCCTGACGCTCGGCGAGGGTGGCTTCATCGCCATTACCTTCGCGGTGGAGAGCAGTTCCGGCCGGGCGGTCGCTCCGCCGACGGTCTCTGGACGCGGTTTCTCTGATGATCCCAAGGCATTACGTGATGTGGTACCACTGATCGAGGCTGAGTTGTCGCGGACGGAGGCTGAGGGAGTGGCCGACACCCATCGGATCGCCCAGGCGGTGCGTCGGGTGGTTGGGCGTTGGGTGTGGGAAACCTACCGCCGTCGGCCGATGATCGTGCCCACCGTCATCGGGGTCTGAAGGCCGCTGGCTGGCCGGGTGGGCGGCGCTCCGCGTTCTTAGACGTCTCGTTGCCCAGTCGTAATTCTGTATCGCCTCAGTCACCCTTTCGGGATCGCGTCGGGAAGACATATGTTGTGAATCACAACCTATTAGGTTGTGGCTCACAACTTATTCGGCCGGCCGCGTGTCGGCGCTGATCGGGTGCGGTGCCGCGTCGATCGGGTGCAGCGGAGGGGCGATGTCATTATGGGTAGGGATTATGGGTAGGAGTAGAGCGGCTCTGGTCGCATCGATCGTGAGCTTGATGCTCGCACTAATCGCCTGCGGTGCGAACGCTGTGAGTAACGCGGGGCAAGGCAGCGATGTTAACAGTGTGCCGTCTTCCAGCGGCGGGGCGAAGGTCGGGGTGATCCTGCCGGATACCGCGAGCTCGGCTCGTTACGAAAGCTTCGACAGGCCGCTGCTGGAGAAAGCGTTCCGGGCCGAGGGCCTGGACGCGGACATTCAGAACGCCCTGGGCGACGCGCAGAAGTTCTCCATATTGTCTGACGGAATGATCAACAGTGGGGTCAGGGTGCTCGTGATCGACTCATTGAGCAGCGAGCTTGGCGCCGCGGTGGCCAAGAAGGCGCAGGCCGCGGGAATACCGACCATCGACTACGACCGGCTCAACCTGGGCGGCTCGTCAGAATACTACGTGTCATTCGACAACGTCCGCGTTGGTGCGCTGCAGGGCCAGGCCCTGGTTCAGGCGGTGGGAGCCAAGGCCGGTGCCGACATCATCGAAATCGAGGGCTCGCCGACCGACAACAACGCCACGTTGCTGTATCAGGGGCAGCAATCGGTGTTGCGACCGAAGTACGATTCTGGGCAATACAAGCGGATTGGTACCCAGCGCATTCCGGATTGGAACAACCAGCAGGGTGGAGTCGTCTTTGAGCAGTTCCTGACCGCTAATGGCGGCAAGGTCGATGGTGTACTCGCGGCCAACGATGGGATGGCCGGCGCGGTCATCACCGTGCTGAAGAAGACCGGACTGGCCGGCAAGGTGCCGGTGACCGGGCAGGACGCTACGCCTGAGGCTTTGCGGGCCATCCTGCGCGGCGACCAGTACATGACGGTGTTCAAACCGATTGCGCAGGAGGCCGACGTTACCGCCAAACTGGCTGCCGCCTTGGCCAAGGGGGACAAAGCGGCCGCGGACGCGCAAGTCACCGCCACATCGCAAGATTCGAAGGGAAACCGCACGGTTAAGTCCGTGCTGTTGGCCCCGGCCTTGATCACCAAGAACAATGTCAAGCAGGTTATCGACCAGGGCGGCGTGCTGGTGTCCAAGATCTGTGTCGAGGACACCAGAGCGACGTGCGACCAGCTCGGCATCAAGTGATTCCCGGGAAAGAGGGAGACCCAGTGACCAGTCCGATCTTGGAGCTGCGGGGACTCAACAAGAGCTTCGGTCCAGTGCACGTGCTGCACGACGTCGACTTGGCGGTCCGTCCCGGCGAAGTGATGGCGCTGGTCGGTGACAACGGCGCCGGCAAGTCAACCCTGGTCAAGTGCATCGCCGGGATTCACCCGGTGGATTCAGGCGAGATCCGTTGGGCGGGCCGGCCGGTGCGGGTGACTGGGCCCAGGGACGCCGCCGTGCTGGGTATCGAGGTCGTCTACCAGGACCTCGCGTTGGCGGACAACCTCGACATCGTACAGAACATGTTCCTCGGCCGTGAGCGCGGCAAGGCCTGGGCAATGGATGAAGCGGACATGGAGCGGGCAGCCCGCGAGACCCTGGCTACCCTGTCGGTCCGCACTGTCAAGTCGGTCCGGACGCTGGTTTCCGCGCTTTCCGGTGGCCAGCGCCAGACGGTGGCGATTGCCAAAGCCGTCCTGTGGGAGAGCAAGCTCATGTTGCTGGACGAGCCGACGGCGGCGCTCGGTGTGGCACAGACCCGCCAGGTGCTCGACCTGGTCCGGCGGTTAGCTGAGCAGGGCATCGCCGTCGTGTTGATCAGTCACAACATTTCTGACGTCTTCGAGGTGTCCGACCGGATCGCGATGCTGTACCTGGGGCGGCTGGTGGCCGATTTGCCCACCCGGCAGCTCACGCACAGCCAGGTAGTCGAGTTGATTACTGCCGGACGCTCGGGCGAGCTAGGCCTGGCCCGCCCCGACACAGTCACGATTTGAGGCCCGCGATGGCAGACTTCGCCCCGGCCACCCCTAGCAAACGCCCACATGCCGAGCGAGACAGCGCTGTGGCTGACTTCGGCATCGATACCACGGCGCAGAGTACCGGTGAGGCGTTGCGAGATTACCTGGCGCGAGTCCGAGGTGGTGAGCTTGGCTCGCTGCCCGCGCTGTTGGGTCTCGTGGTGCTGGGTGTCATTTTCTCGGTGGCCTCGGGTAGCTTCCTGACCCTTGGCAACGTTGCCAATCTCTTGGCGCAGGGCGCCGGAGTCACCATCATCGCCATGGGCTTGGTGTTCGTGCTGCTGCTCGGTGAGATCGATCTCTCAGCCGGCACCGCGTCGGGTGTGACCGCTGCGATCCTCGCGCTGCACCTGGTTTCCAACGGAAACCTGCTCGGTGGTATGGGCATGCCGGTGTTTGTGTTGTTTTGTGCAATGCTGGTATTCGCGGTCGCGGCGGCCGCCCAGTTGCGGCTGTGGGCGGCGACCGGTCCGCCGGTACTCGCGTTGGTCCTGGCGCTGGCTGGGGTCGGGCCGAATCCTTGGGCGGAAATGCTGCTGGCGGTGTGTGTGGGCACCTCGATCGGGCTACTCACCGGCTTCCTGGTCTCCCGGATCGGGATTCCGTCGTTCGTGGTCACCCTTGCGCTGTTCCTGGCCTGGCAAGGCGTCACTCTGCAGTTGATCGGAGAGGGCGGCACGCTCGGCTTGCGCAACGAGATCCTGTTCGCCGTGGCCAATGGAAACCTGTCTGTGCTGGGTAGCTGGGTGCTGTTTGTGGTCGCTGCCGGTGGTTACGCGGTGGTGGTGTTGGCACGGCACTTCCGCCAGCTCCGATTGGGGCTGGTCACTCTGCCTACGCCGCTGGTGGTGGTCAAGGTCACGGCGACCGTACTATTGGCCGCCGTTGGCACCTATCTGTTGACGCGCAACCGATCGCGGAGCTCGCTGATCGAGATCATGGGAGTGCCCTACGTGGTGCCGATTGTGCTTGTGTTGCTGGTTGTCGGGACTTACGTGTTGGACCGCACCAGTTATGGCCGGCACGTCTACGCTGTCGGCGGCAACGCTGAGGCCGCCCGTCGCGCGGGGATCGACCTGCCAAAGATCCGGGCCAGCGTCTTCGTGATCTGCTCGTCGGTGGCCGCCATCGGGGCGATCGTTTACTCGTCCAAGGTTGGCTCGGTCGATCCGAGCGCGGGGGCGAGCACAGTGCTCTACGCGGTGGGCGCGGCAGTGATCGGGGGTACGTCGTTGTTTGGTGGCAAGGGTCGGATCAGCAACGCGGTGATCGGTGGCGCGGTGCTGGCGATGGTGAACAACGGGCTCGGTCTGCTGCACCAGCCGGCCGCGGTGGTATTCGTGATCACTGGGGGGGTGCTCTTGCTGGCGGCCAGCGTGGATGCGCTGTCCCGGCGGAGGACCCACTTGGGTGGGTACGTGCGGTGAGACCCGGGCGCGCGGCTGGCCGATGTCGGTGAGTGGCACGGTCATGGGGGGGGCACGCCCAGATGACGCCCGCCGACACAACCGGGCGGCTGTGCTGCGCCGGCTGCACAGGGACGGCCCGTGTACTCGCGCGATGCTAGTCACGGAGCTAGGGCTCAACCGCAGCACGATCAAGTCGGTGGTGGAGGAACTCACCCTGTCCGGCCTGGTCAGCGAACGGTTGCCAGCCCAGCGCAGTGGAGCGGGCCGGCCGTCGTTGCTGGTGCTGCCCCGACCGCACGCGGCGGTTGTGCTGGCGGTCGACATCCGGGTAGACCGGGTGTCGACCGCGCTGATCGGGCTCGGTGGGGAGATCCTCGAGCGACTGAGCTGGCGGTTGAATGAGCGCTCCCGCCAGCCCCTCGAGGTGCTGACCAAGGTGATCGAGTCGGCGCGGCTACTCATCGACGAGCTGGGCGCCCCGGTCAGGGCTGCCGGGGTGGCGGTGCCCGGCGTGGTGCGCAACGCGGATGGGCTCGTTCGGCAGGCGCCGTATTTGAGCTGGGCTGACGTGCCGTTGGGTGAGCAGTTGACCGCTGGGCTGCGGATGCCGGTCGCGGTGGCTAACGACGCTGAGCTGGGCGCCCTCGCCGAACACACCCGGGGGGTGGCGCGCGGGGCGTCAAACGTGGTGTTCGTGGTTGGTGATGTCGGCGTGGGCGGTGGGGTGATTTCCGATGGGGTGGCCTTACGGGGCGCCTACGGGTATCTCGGTGAGCTCGGGCACATGGTGGTTCGCCCGGATGGCCGGGAGTGCCACTGCGGTTACCGAGGCTGTTGGGAGACCGAGGTCTGCGAAGCCGCGCTGTTGCGTGCTCTCGACCTGCCGCCGGGAACCGTGCGCGGTGAGTTGGTTGCCGAGTTGCGCGAGCTAGCCGCTGATCCAGCGGCCGCGCTGGCCCGGCTGGCTGGATTCACCCGGTGGCTCTCAATCGGGCTGGTGAACGTGGTCAATATGTTCGCTCCCGAGCTGGTGGTGCTTGGTGACCTGCTGGTCGCGTTGCCATGCTCGGTGCTCGATGCGGTGTCGGTCGAGGTGCGCGAGCGCAGCATGATCGGTCGGGCGCTCGGTGACACCCGCGTGGTGCGTTCGGTGCTCGGTAGCGACGCAAAGCTGATCGGCGCGGCGGAGTTGGCGTTCAGCCCGGTGCTGGACGCGGCGGCCACCTAGGCGGTGGGTCGGCACGTACGCGCCACCCGTGGCCGCCTCCGCGATTTTGTCGCCCCAGCGGGATACGGTGTCGACCATGGCGGGACGGTCAACCACGGGCAGGCGGGTTACGACTACCCGGGGCCGGCGACCCGCGCGCGGCTCCGCGGTGCGGCGTCCGTTGGGTCGCCGGCCTTCGCGGCCGGCCGCTCCGCCGAAGGACGTCATCTACCTGATCTGCAAGTTGTTTGCCGGGTTGGGTAAGGGCCTGCGCAGGGTGGCGGAGATCGATTCCGCGCACCGGCGAGACGGCGTCGCGCTGGTGCTGATCGGGTTCGCGGTCATTGCCGCCGCCGGTGTCTGGTTGGACGCGGGTGGTCCGGTCGGGCACGCGGTGCGAATCGGTCTGATATCGGTGGTCGGCGTTGGTGCTCTCGTGCTGCCGGCGCTGATGTTCGGGCTCGGGGGATACCTCATATGCACCCCACCCGCCGCGCAGACGAGCCCGAGGGTGGTGTTCGGCGCGCTGCTGTTCACCTTCGGTGGTTTGGGGCTGGCGCACGTAGTGGCCGGCCTTCCGGCTGATCTATCCGGTTGGCGTGGCGCGGGCGGCGCGCTGGGCTACGCTGCGGGCACGCCGCTGACCGCGGGGCTTACCGAGTCGGTATCAGGCCCAGTGCTGGCCCTGGTCGCGTTATACGGGTTGCTGCTGCTGGCTGGCACTCCGGTGCGATCTTTGCTGTCCCGGATCGGCGCGGTGTCCGGCGCGCCAGCCGAGAACGACGAACAGGCGACGGAACTCCAAGACGCCGCCGGCGGCGCTCAGCCCGCGCTGGCCCCGCGCTCGCCAGACGCGATCCGGCTGCGGAGGGCGTCCCGGCGGCGGCAGGCCTCGGATGCGGCCGATGCGGCGGACCCCGCGGACGTGACGTTGGAAGAGCCGCCAGCCGCGCCAGCACGGCCAACCCGACCGAAGGCGGCCGCTGGCGGGCAATCAGGTAGCCGAAAGGCCGCCGCGATCTCAGCCAGCGACAAGACTGAGAAACCCGAAACCCCCGACAAGCCGCTGGTGGCCAGGGTCATCGATGGCGGCTACAAGCTCCCACCGCCAGACCTGCTGCCTGCTGGCGCACCGCCGAAACGGCGCAGCGCGGCCAACGACGCGATGATCGAAGCCATCACCGGCGTGCTTGAGCAGTTCAACGTCGATGCTCAGGTAACTGGGTTCACCCGGGGCCCCACGGTGACCCGGTACGAGCTGGAGCTCGGTCCGGCGGTCAAGGTTGAGAAGATCACCCAGCTGACTCGCAACATTGCCTATGCGGTGGCCACCGATAATGTGCGGTTGCTCGCTCCCATCCCCGGTAAGTCCGCGGTGGGCATCGAGGTGCCCAACTCCGACCGGGAGATGGTTCGCCTGGGTGACGTGTTGCGCTCGAGCAACGCGACCAGGGAGCAACACCCGATGGTAATCGGGCTGGGGAAGGACATCGAGGGTCACTTCCTTACCGCCAACCTGGCGAAGATGCCGCACCTGCTGGTGGCCGGCTCCACTGGTTCGGGTAAGTCAAGCTTCGTCAACTCGATGCTGGTTTCGTTGCTGTCCCGGGCTACCCCAGACGAAGTCCGGATGATCCTCGTCGATCCGAAGATGGTCGAGTTGACGCCTTACGAAGGCATCCCGCATTTGATCACGCCGATTGTCACCCAGCCGAAGAAAGCCGCGGCCGCGCTGGCCTGGCTGGTGGAGGAAATGGAGCAGCGTTACCAGGACATGCAGGCAAGCAAGGTACGCCATATCGACGACTTCAACCGGAAGGTGCGCTCCGGGGAGATAACCGCACCGCTGGGCAGCGAGCGGGTGTATCGGCCCTACCCCTACATCCTGGCTATTGTCGATGAGCTGGCCGATTTGATGATGACCGCACCGCGCGACGTGGAGGACGCCGTGGTGCGGATCACCCAGAAGGCTCGGGCGGCTGGTATCCACCTCGTATTAGCCACCCAGCGACCTAGCGTCGATGTGGTCACCGGGCTGATCAAAACGAATGTGCCGTCTCGGCTCGCGTTCGCTACCTCTTCGCTGACCGACAGCCGGGTCATCCTGGACCAGCCGGGCGCGGAGAAGCTGATCGGTATGGGCGACGGGCTCTACCTGCCGATGGGGGCGTCCAAGCCGGTGCGGATGCAGGGCGCGTTCGTCTCCGACGAGGAGATCGGCGCGGTCGTCGGGTTCACCAAGAACCAGGCGCAGCCGGAGTACGCCGAGGGCGTCACCACGCAGAAGGCCAGCGAGCAGCGCGAGGTTGATCCGGACATCGGTGATGACCTCGATGTGCTGTTGCAAGCCGCTGAGCTGGTGGTCACCTCGCAGTTCGGCTCGACCTCGATGCTGCAGCGCAAGCTGCGGGTCGGATTCGCGAAAGCTGGCCGATTGATGGACTTACTAGAGAGCCGGGGCGTGGTCGGCCCATCCGAGGGGTCCAAGGCCCGCGATGTATTGGTCAAGCCCGACGAGCTGGACGGCCTGCTGTGGTCTATCCGAGGTGGTGGGCCAAGCCAGGACGACGGGACGGGCGAAGTGAGCGGTTCTGGGTTAGACGCCGGCTAGGCGGGGCGGTTCAGCATGCCGGTGACGCTGTTGCCTGAGCTGGCCAGCTTGTCGCCTAGACCGTTTAGGGCTTGCCCGACCGAGCCGAGGATGTCGGAAATCTCGCGCAGCGACGATGACAGCCGATCGAGGTTTCCAGCCACGCCAGTGACCGTCGCGGCTCCCTCGCTCAGGCTTCGGGCCGGGCCTTCAAGCAGTTTGTTGCTACCGAAGTCCAGCCCGGAGATCACGTTCATGCCGGCGATCGAGGTGAACTTCGGCGCAATGCTCGGTATGTCTATCGATTCGAGCTGGGCGGCGACCCCAGACAACATGGCAGCGGCCGAACCGAGCTGCTCCTTGGTGGAAACCATGATGTCCGCGCCTCCGGACAGCGCACTGCGGGCACCGCCGCCGCCGTCCTCACCGATCAGTGCTCGTGCCGCGTGCGCAGCCTGCTCGCCGGCCTCCGCCAGGCCGGTACCCACCGTGTGCAGCAGGTCCGGCAGCTGGTGCAGCAGCGCGGCCGCGCCATCAGGTAGGTTTTTAAATTGCTCTACGAGTCGCCCGAAGTCGTCCTGGTTCGCGATGACGAAGTTGACCGCCCGTCCGACCTCGTCCATGTTGAGGCTGCCGCCGAGGATTTTGCCCAGGTCCATGGACACGTAGTGTAGATCGTTGGCGCTTGATCAACAGGTGGCGGACGTGCCGGACAATCGACTAATGCCTGTCTATTACTCAGAGTGACGGAGAAATCGCAGACTTCCTCCCTTGTGAAGAGGGAACTACCCCTTGGGGGAGATGTGCTCGAGCGCACCATCCGGGAGGCTGCTGCAAGCCGGAGTCGGAGCGCTGGGCGTATGTTGTGCCCACGGGCCGCTGTCGCTTCCTGACCGTCGGCCTGACCGTCGGCAATGCACAACGAGGGACCATCCGATGACCACAGCAAAGGCGCGCCGCCGTAGCATCACTAAGACTCACGAGCGGATCTCGCAGCTCGGTTGGGAACCCACTTACCACGAACCGGTGGTCAGCTACCCAACGCGATATCACTTCCCCAAGAAGGCCAAGGACCCCATGAAGCACATCATGCGGGAGTATCTGCCGATGGAGTTGGAGAAGGACGACCGGGTTTTTGGCGGACTGGACGCGGCTGTGCGGGCCGATATGCCGGCCAAGACGCACACCCGGTGGTTGGAGGTCCTCAAGGGGTTCATCCCGGTGGCCAACCACGCCGAAGTCGCTGCCGGGCGGTGTATGTCGATGCTGATCGACGCTGTGCCGAACAATGAGCTGCGCAACGGCTACCACATCCAGTTCGTCGACGAGGTCCGGCACACTGGGGTGCAGGCCGCGCTGCAGCGCTGGTACGCCAAGAACGTGCCAGACCCGGAGGGCTGGAACAACGGTCCGTGGTGCCTGGCCCGCGATCCGGTGCTCACCCCGGGGTTAAACATGCTGAGCCAGTTCATGGTGGGTGACCCAATCCAGTGCGCGTTCACTCTGCAAATCGTCGCGGAGACCGCGTTGACTAACATGGCGTTCGTGGCACTGCCGGACGTGGGTGCGCGCAATGGCGACTTCACCCTACCGACCACCTATATGTCGGTGCAGTCCGACGAGGCGCGGCACATCTCCAACGGCTACGCCACCCTGCTCACCGTGTTGCAGGACGACCGCAACCACGACCTGATCGTGCAGGACCTGCAGACCGCTTGGTGGATCAACCACACCTACCTCGACCCGTTCTCCGGGATCGTCATGGACTACTTCTCCAAGGACCGTACCGACAAGGAGTGCTACCGCGACCGGTGGGACCGCTGGATCCGAGATGACTGGTACCGCTCCTACATTATGAAGCTGGGCAAACTCGGCGTGGACATTCCAGAGGACATGTTCATCAAGGCTCGCGAGCGGGTGATCAAGGGCCTCGGGCACCGTAACGCCCTGTTCGGTATGGTGTCCTGGCCGCTGCATGTCTTTCGGTGGGACCACTACGACGAGCGCGACTTCGAATGGCTCGAGGACAAGTACCCGGGCTGGTACGCCGAGTATGGCGACCTTTTCGAGGCACACAATGCGCTGTCCGACCCAGCCGAGGGGGCGCTGCTGATGTCCAGCTTCATGGAAGGCGCCCCGCCAATGTGTTGGACTTGCCAGATGCCGTCAGTGATCGAGGAGCATATCACCTACCGGGTGGTCAACGGCGACCACACCCGGTTCTACTGCTCGGCTGAGTGCCAGCGTGTCGACGAGCTGCACCCGGGCCGATTCATTGGCGACCGGCAATGGTTCGACCGCTACGACGGCTGGGAGCTGTCGGAGGTGGTACGAGACATGGGCTTCGTGCGGGCCGATGGCAAGACCATCCTCGGCCAGCCCCATCTCGACCTGGACCCGGCGAAGATGTGGACGCTGGACGATCTGCGCCGGGCCGACGTGACTGTAGTCAGCCCGAACCGGATCAACGCGGAGAGGCTGGGCTTGCCGAGCGGGCTGAGCCCGTGGGCGTCTGATGCTCGCCGGCAGAGCAACGGCGAGTTAGTCGAGGAGACGATGGCCCGTAGCGGCTTTACCACCAAACCCGGCACCATGCTTGGTGTCAATGACCCGCGCGATGGCTTGGTCGTGGGTAGCCAGCAGCTCCTGGCCCGCTGAGGACGACTCCAGGCGCGGGCACAGTGTACGAGATCCATTTTGACCCGATCGACGAGGTCATTGAGTGCGGTCAGGATGAGACGATCCTGGATGCCGCGTTCCGGCAGGGGTACAACCTGGTCCACGGCTGCCGGGAAGGTCAGTGCTCAGGATGCAAAGCCTTCCTGCTGAAGGGCGAGGTCAGTCTGAAGCGCTATTCCAGCTTCGCGCTTTCTGATGTCGAGGAAGAACAGGGCTATACCCTGCTTTGCAGCGCCATGCCGGACAGCGACGTCGACGTCGAGCTGCTGCATTTCGACCCGGACGACTACAAGCTGCGCAACCCGATCCAGTCCGCCGTGGCCCGGGTATCACTGGTGAGCAAGCTAACCAGGAACATTTATCGGCTGGCGCTTGACGGCGTCGAGCCGGAGCTGTCGTTTGTCCCTGGCCAATACGTCGACTTGATTATTCCGGGAACCGGGGACAAACGGTCGTTCTCGATTGCCAACCTGCCCGGTGGTGAGCTGGAGTTCATCATCAAGCACTATCCCGGCGGCCGCTTTTCTGGACTGCTGGCCGATGGCGGGCTCGGCATTGGTGACCGGGTCGAGCTTCTTGGTCCGTACGGGGCTTTCCATCTGCGGGAGTCCTCCCGGCCGATTGTGATGATCGCCGGGGGTTCCGGGATGGCGCCGATGTTGAGCCTGTTGCGCCAACTGCGCAAGGAACCCTCGGCTCGTCCGGTTCGGGTGTTCTACGGCGCCCGCGAGAAGCAGGACCTGTTCGACATGGAACCGATCGTCGATCTCGTGGGCGACATCGACGACTGTGCCTTCGTGCCAGCCCTGTCCGACCACAGCGGCGACGGTTGGGACGGCGCGGTTGGGCTCGTGCACGAGGTAGCCGCCGCTGGGTTGGAGGCCGAAGGCATCACCGAACCGGATCTGTATCTGTGCGGTCCCCCACCGATGGTGGATGCGGCCATTGAGCTGTTCTCCGATCGATACGGTGTCCCGGACGACCGGATCTACTACGACAAATTCACCACCGCGGCGGATGTCGCCCGGTGATGACCTAAGCGGACAGGAGTTGTTGCGATGTCGACACCGAGGCCTCCGACAAAACAGATCGACGACGGCGTACGCGACAATAAGCAAGATATCCGCCAATTCTTGTCCTTCACCCCGGTCGGCCGGCGCGCGACGATTTACGAGGACGTCACCGTAGATACCCAGACTTCCCCGCTGCGGCACCAGGTGCGCGGCTTCCCCACGACATTCGAGGACGGGCGCACGTCATGGCAGACGACCAGTACCCGGCTGCGGCACGAGGACTGGTACCAATTCCGCGACCCTGCCGGAATGTGGGAACGAACCTACTACCAAATCGGCAGCCGATACGAGCGCTCGATTGAGGATGGGCTGAACGTCGCGCGGCGGGACGGCCATCTGGCGCGGCTCGACAAAGGCTGGATCGAATTTCTGCGCGGCCACTTTCAGCAACTCGCGTACGCCGAGCACGGTATGTGGCTGCTGCTTGCGGTGGCGGCCAGGGACGGGCTGTCTGACACCATCACGCACTGTATATGTTTCGAAGCGGCGATGAAGCAGCGGCAGGCGCAGGCCGTCGTGCTTTACGCGATGGACCTCGAGCCAGTGCACGGGGAGTTTCCCATCGAAACGGCGAAACAGAGCTTCCTCGATGACAGAGCCTGGCAGCCACTGCGCCGGACGCTGGAAGAGCTGACTACTGTCACGGACTGGGGTGAGCGGGTCGTCGCGGTCAACCTGTGCCTCGAGCCGTTGGTGGGTGTGTTGCTGCGGCGTGAGCTCTATCTCCGGGGATGTGCTGTGGCGGGGGACACCGTGTTGCCGACCCTGCTCAACGCCGCTCAGCTGGAATACCAGTATTCGCAGGACTGGACCGAGGCCATGATCCGCATGGTGCTGTCGTCGCCAAGCCATGGCGCGGGCAACGCGCGGGTGCTTGGTGACTGGCTTACCCGGTGGTTACCCAAGGCTCGGGAGGCCGCCGAAGCGCTGCGGCTGGTGTTCGCGGCCGCTCCAGCTGGCGTGGATTTTGCGGCGGCGGTTGCGGCCACCGAGGCCGACCTGAGCGCCTCGTTCACGGCGCTTGACCTGACCCGCGCGGGGGTGCCGGTATGACAGCTTCTGAGGCGGCCGAGGGCTTTGGCGGCGCCAATAGCGGCACGTACGACTACGTAGGCATCGTGATGACTCGCAGCGCCGAGGGCGACGCGGTCGCGGACATCTTCGCTGACAACGACGCGGTCGAGGTGATCGGCAACACCAGCTTCTGGGATATCCGGGCGAGAGACCGGCTGGTCATCCTGTATGACGAGGTCAGCGAGCAGCTCGGCTTCGAGGTGGACTCGTATGCGATCCAGCATGAGATGTCCACCCATTACGGTCGGCTGATCACCACCGACGACGCGTTGATCCTGCTCTCGGACCCGATTGAGGCCATGGAATACCTCTCGCGGTGAGCGGCGTTCCCCGGTCGTCTTTGACGATTGAGTTGGTTCTGCGCTATGCCGTCAGCGACCGCGTCTGAGGCAAACCCTCATGTTGGCGCTACCTGCTACTGAGCAGAGCATGAGGTAGGACCGCGGCTCGTTCCCGATTTTGCCTGAACCTAAGCGTTGTCCAGATGGGCCGTCGCCAAGGACTTGGTGGGTGAGCCATCGCGGGTGACCGCGCGGCCGGTGAAGATCGTTCCGGTGGTGACCACGGCGGTGATCAATGAAATCGGGGTGATATCGAAGGCGGGGTTAAACACCGGGGTCTTTGGCAGTGTGGTGAGCAGGCCGCCGACGCTACGCACCTCCTCGGCGGGTCGGTCCTCGATGGGAATCCTGGTGCCGTCCGGCAGTGTCGGGTCGATCGTCTCGTCCGGGGCCACTACCACAAACGGGATGTCCGCCTGAGCCGCGGCGCAGGCCAGCGCATAAGTGCCGATCTTGTTGGCCACGTCGCCGTTGGCAGTGATCCGGTCCGCGCCGACCACCACACAGTCGACCAGGCCGCGAGAGATCGCGGCAGGTCCGGCCGAGTCGACACAAAGCCGGTGCGGGATGCCCAGCTGGGCCAGTTCCCAGACGGTCAATCGGGCACCCTGGAGCAGCGGTCGGGTCTCACACGACAGCACCTCCTCGATCACGCCCTGTTCGGCCAGCGCCCGGATCGCACCGAGGCCGGTGCCCCAGTGGACGGCGGCCAGCGCGCCGGAGTTGCATATGGTCAACGCCCGTAGCGGCCGGGAACCGCACTGTTCGATGATTACTTCCGCTGCTCGTTCGCAGAGCAGCCGGTTGTTTCGTTCGTCGGCGGAGAGTACCTGGTGCGCGAGCGTGCTCACCGCATCGGCGCTATCGGCGAAGTGATCGAGGGCGTGCTGCACGCCCCAGGACAGGTTCGCGGCCGTCGGTCGGGCGGTGGCGAGTCGCTCGGCCTCAGCACGGACCGCGTCTGGATCGTTCGGGTGGGCCCGGGCGGACAGCGCGACTCCGAGCACTCCGGCCACTCCGAGCGCCGGGGCACCGCGCACCGCGAGTCGTTGAATGGCCTCGATCAGCGCATCGACGGTGTGCAGCGTCAGCGCGCGGTACTCGCCGGGTAGCGCTGTTTGGTCGATGATGGTGATGACCTCGCCGTCCCAGTCGATTGTGGGTCGCATGGTTCAACTATTGCAGGAACGGGCTATCGCAGAAACAGGCTGACGTGCTGCTGAGCCGGAAGCGGACGCGGACGGGCTGGCAACCACCACCGCCAGGGCGTGCTTCGTGCGCCGAGGATGCGGCACGATCGTTGAGATGCCGCTGAAGCTAGAACTCGAGCAGCATCCGAGCGTTGCCCAAGGTGTTGGGCCGTACGTAGGCCAGGTCCAGGAACTCGGCTACCCCAGCGTCATAGGAGCGTCGCATCTCCTCGTACACCTCGGGGGATACCGGTGTTCCTTCGATCTCGACGAACCCGTGCCGGCCGAAGAACGATCGTTCAAAGGTGAGCACGAACACTCTGCGCACGCCCAGCTCGCGAGCGGTGTGCAGCAGCGTTTCGACGATCACGCCGCCGATGCCTTGGCCGACGAGGTTCGGGTCCACCGCCACTGTGCGGACCTCGGCTAGGTCGGCCCACAGCACGTGGAGCGCCCCACAGCCGACCACGCGCGAGTCGTGCTCGACCACCCAGAACTCTTGGACGTCCTCGTACAGGGTGACCAAGTCCTTGGCCAGCAGAACCCGGCCGGTGTACTGGTCGACGAGCGCTTTGATCCAGACTACATCACTTGTTCGAGCCCGCCGCGCGACCATAGCCATCATGCCTGTGGACGATAGATCACCTGGCGGCGGATACCCTGAGCACGTGTCGGCACGACAGACGGAACGCGCGACTGCGCTCCCTACCGGGCGAAGAGCCGCCTTGGTAACCCTCGGCTGTGCCCGCAATGACCTGGACTCCGAGGAGCTCGCCGGCCGGTTGACCGCGCAGGGCTGGGCGCTGGTCGACGCTGACGCCAGCGGTGCGCAGGCGCCCGAGGTCATCGTGGTGAACACTTGCGGTTTCGTCGAACAGGCCAAGAAAGATTCGATCGATACCGTGCTTGCCGCCTCCGACGCGGCTAAGGCATCCGGTGCCAAAGTGGTCGCGGTCGGCTGTCTGGCCGAGCGGTACGGCGCCGAGCTGGCGGCCGGGCTGTCAGAAGCCGACGCGGTGCTCGGGTTCGATCACTACCCCGCGCTGGGTGACCGGCTAGCCGACGTGCTAGCCGGTCGGGCGCCGGCCGCGCACACCCCTGTTGACCGGCGGACGCTGCTACCGATCAGCCCGGCGCGGCGCCCGGCCGCGAGCGCCGCGGTGGCGATCCCTGGACATGGCTGGGTGCCTGATCTCGCCGGGGTGGGCCGGCGTCGCCGCCGGCTGGATGACCGCCCGGTCGCCCCGCTCAAGCTGGCGTCAGGATGCGACCGTCGCTGCGCTTTCTGCGCTATCCCTTCGTTTCGAGGTGCCTTCGTCTCCCGGCCACCGGAAGAGATCGTGGCCGAAGCCACCTGGCTGGCCGAGCAGGGTGTCCATGAACTGGTACTGGTCAGCGAGAACTCTACGTCCTACGGCAAGGATTTCGGTGACTTGCGAGCGCTGGAGCGGCTGCTTCCCCAGCTCGCCGGGGTGCTCGGTATCGAGCGAGTCCGGGTCAGTTACCTGCAGCCCGCTGAGACCCGCCCGGGGCTAGTTGAGGTGATCGCCAATACCCCAGGCGTTGCACCGTACTTCGACCTGTCGTTCCAACATGCCAGCAAGTCGGTATTGCGACGGATGCGTCGCTTCGGATCGGTCGATTCGTTCCTGGAGCTGTGTTCGCGGATTCGCGCGTTGGCCCCGGACGCCGGTATCCGCAGCAATGTGATCCTCGGTTTCCCGGGGGAGACCGACGACGACGTGGCCGAGCTGGAACGGTTCCTGGAGCAGGCGCGGCTGGATGCGGTTGGGGTATTCGGCTATTCCGACGAGGACGGTACCGAGGCCGCTGGTTACCCGGACAAGGTACCCGCTGAGGTGATTGCCGAGCGGGTAGCCCGGCTCTCGACGCTGGTCGAGGAGCTGACCTGTCAACGGGCCGAGGACCGTGTAGGTAGCCGGGTCAGCGTGCTGGTTGAGGAGCTTGGCGACCTAGCCAGGGCCGCTGACCCAGGGGAAGCCGTCGGGGTGGGCCGCGCCGCGCACCAGGCTCCGGACTCCGATGGCGAGTGTGTGTTGACCGGGCCGGGCTGGTCGGTTGCGGAGCTGGTGGAGGCAATTGTGCTCGACGCGGAAGGCGTCGACCTCGTGGTGGCGAGGGCGGCACCAAGGTGAATCAGCGGGAGGTTCCGCTGCTCAATGTGGCCAATGCGCTCACTGTGTTGCGACTGCTCCTAATCCCGGTGTTTTTGGTTTGTTTACTTTCCGGCGGGGGTCATCAGGTGTTCTGGCGACTGAGTGCAGGGCTGGTCTTCGCGGTGGCGTCGCTAACCGACCGGCTCGATGGACACCTCGCGCGGCATTTCAATTTGGTGACCCCGTTTGGGGTAGTCGCCGACCCGATCGCGGATAAGGCACTGATCGGTTCCGCGTTGGTCGGGTTAAGCGTGCTCGGTGAGCTGCCATGGTGGGTGACAGTGGTAATCGCGGCGCGCGAGTTGGGTGTCACCCTGCTGCGTTTTTGGGTACTAAGGCACGGCGTGATTCCCTCCAGCCGGGGTGGGAAGCTGAAAACGCTCGTTCAAGTGGTCGCGCTGGAGCTTTACGTGCTTCCGTTGGACCTTCCGTTGGACACGGCGCGTGCTGCGTCAGCTACGGTGATTCAGGCGCGGTGGTGGGTGCTGGCCTGCGCGGTCGTGCTCACGGTGGTCACCGGGATCGATTATGTGGTGCGGGCGCTGCGGCTGCGGGCCAGGGGTGTGGCGGCCGCTCGGGTCCCTGTCGGCGATCAGTTCGGGGCCGGTTGACCTGATGGCGTTCACTGCGGGCGAACATCTCCGGACCGGGGCGCCGCCGGCTATGCGCTCAGGGAGTGGGTACCGTTAACAGCGAGCTTCGACAACGATGCTGGAAAACAGCGACTGCACAGATAAAGCTCGCTCGGGCGGGCGGAGGAGTGAGGCTGGATGACCCTGCTGTTGCGTGAGGCCATCGGCGGCCAGCTGCGTCGCGCTCGTACCGACCGCCGCCGCACGTTGCGCGAGGTAGCTGGGCGGGCGCGGGTAAGCCTAGGCTACTTATCCGAGGTTGAGCGTGGCCGCAAAGAAGCATCCAGCGAGTTGTTGGCCGCCATCTGCGAGGCACTGGAGCTTCCGCTGCCTGAGCTGCTCGCGGAGGTGGCCGCCGCGATGTGGCCGGCTCCGGAGATGGTGCGGCCGCTGGTCCCGATCGGAACTCGTTACGTGCAGCTGGGTCGCGCGGCCGCCCCGGCCCAGAGCTCTTCGCCCTCGGCGTTGGTGAGTGTGGCGGCCTGAGGCGGGTCGATAACCCTGGCGGCGGCCGGATATCGTCGGGCCGTAGGTGGATGCCGCGGGCTACTCCTGAGACCATGGAGCTGGTACCAAGGAGCTCGCGGGGTGTGCCGCGACCTCGCGCTCGTTTCACGCGGCGCATACGTGGCTCGGACGATAGGCAGGCGGAGGAATGGCCAACGGTTTCGTGAAGGCCTGGAAATACCTGGGGGCATTGTTCTCGTCGAAGGTGGACGAGTACGCCGATCCGAAGATTCAGATCCAGCAGGCCATTGAAGAAGCTCAGCGTCAGCATCAGGCGCTGTCCCAGCAGGCGGCGGCGGTTATTGGTAACCAGCGCCAGCTGGAGATGAAGCTGAACCGGCAGCTCGGTGAGGTTGAGCGACTGCAGAACGCGACTCGGCAGGCGCTGGTGCTGGCCGACAATGCCCGAGCCCAAGGTGACCTCGTCAAAGCCCAGCAGTACGAGCAGGCCGCCCAGGCTACCGCCAGCCAGCTGGTCACCGCCGAGCAGGCGATCGAGGACATGAAGGTGCTGCACGACCAGTCGTTGGGCGCGGCCGCGCAGGCCAAGCAAGCGGTCGAGCGCAACTCGATGATCCTGCAGCAAAAGATAGCCGAGCGCACCAAGCTGCTCAGCCAGCTCGAGCAGGCCAAGATGCAGGAACAAGCGGCGGCGTCGTTGCGGCAGATGACCGAGCTTGCCGCTCCAGGTAACACACCGTCTCTCGACGAGATCCGAGACAAGATCGAGCGGCGCTACGCGAACGCCATCGGTCAGGCGGAGCTTGCGCAGAACTCGGTGCAGGGTCGCATGCTGGAGATCGAGCAGGCCACCCACGACATGGCCGGCGCCGCGCGCTTGGAACAGATCCGTGCTTCCATGGCAAGTGGCTCTGACGGCGGGCAATCACAGCTGGGCGCGAACGCGCGTAAGCAGGTTACCGAAGGGCCCGCGGGCCACAGCGCCTCGTAGCGTTGGCGTGGCGATTGTCCAGGTGGTCAGGGTTGACAACGTGGGCAGAAGTACGCGGTGCGGGCGTAGATGCCGTCACCCTGCGCACCAGTTTTGATCCGGGTGCCACATCGTCGACAAGGTTGCCCGCCACGCTGATACACCCAGTGCTGGCGGCCCCGGGCGAGTTCCCCGGTGGTGGACTGCTCGGGGCGGTTGGCGTTGTGCAGCAGCAGCCGCCGGGCCAGCGTGATCGCCCGCGCCGGTTCGGTGAGCGTCCCCACCGGCGCCCAGGGGGAAACCCCGAGTAGGAAGCACACCTCGCATCGATAAAGGTTGCCGACTCCAGCGACTATTCGTTGGTCGAGCAACGCCAGCCCAATCTCGGTGTCTTCGGCGGCGGTCAACCGCCGAAGCGCCTCGGCGTGGTGCTCGTCGGACCAGTCTGCGTCCAGCAGATCCGGGCCGAGGTGCCCGATCAGCTTGGGCTCGTCGGCGGTGGCCAGCAGCTCCAGGTCATGCAGCCGAAAGCCGACCGCGACTCGTTCCGCAGTGATCAGAACAGCGCGGGCGTGGTGGGCAGGGTGCCGCCATCGTTCGCCCTGGCGGTATAAGTGCCAGCTGCCATCCATCCGCAGGTGGCTGTGCAAGCTGCGGCCGTCATCAAAGCGGAGGAACAGGTGCTTACCGACGCTACGCACGAGGAGTACGGTCCGTCCCGCCAGGTCCTGGTCGATCCAGCGCGGATGGCGCAGCTCGCCGTGGCGCAGTGGCTGGTCGGCCAGCGCGGCGCTGAGCCGGCGCGCGGTGAGATAGACCGTGTCGCCTTCAGGCATAGTGCACGATCGTGCCACCTCCAGCGCCATGATCTCGTCGGCGTTCAGCTTTACGTCGCCGTGGCCCGTGGGTCACGCGCGCAGCCGCAGGCCCTTGGGTGTGGCGCGGAATCCGGCCTTGATGAGGATCTCGGCGAGGTGGCTGCCCAGCGAACCGACGCCATCCGCCCGTTCCACCGCCAATGAACCCAGCCAACCCTCCCGCACCGCGCCGGCTAGCGCACCCGCCGCCGCCCGCAGCGTGGTCTCGTCCTCGGTGAAGCTCAGTAGCGAACGCCCGCCGCGCTCGGCGTACAACGCCGGAACGCCGTCGGCTAGCACGACCAGCGCGCCGGCCTTACGACCTGGTCGGTGCTTGGTGTCGCCAACCGTGTTCGGCCAGGACAGCGCCGCCCCCCAGGGCTGGGCAGGGTCGGCGGCGGCCAACACCACAGCGGCGGGTTCGCGGCTGGGGGATTCGCCAGCGCGGGAGGCCGCGCGCAGCTGGTCAATCGCACCAGGCACGGCGAACTGAGCCGCCCCCAGCCCTTCCACCACATACCCACGCCGGCAACGCCCGGAGTCCTCCATCGCGCGCAGCACCCGGTAGATGCCGGCGAACCCACCGTCGAGCCGTTCGGTGCCCAGCGCACCTCGGGTGAGGACGCCGTGCCGTTCCAGGAACGCCTCGGTCCGGGCGTGTGCTCGGCGGGTTGCATCGGTTTCCCGAGGAACAGCCAGCGACCATCGGCCGCCTACCGTGGGTGGGCCACTCCTGGAGGGCATCGACGGCCGCCCGGCCCGCGGCCGCCCGTACCTGGCCCGGGGGGCGGTCCGGCGGGCTTTGTGCGCGGCGCCCCGACCGGTGGTCAGAGCGCGCACCGGGCCGAGCGTGTCGTTGCTGAGCAACCCCGCCCAGACCAGCTCCCACAGCGCGGTGACGACCGCGTCATCCATCGGTGCCGGTTCACCGGCGGCGATCAGCATGGTACCGATGGAGTCGGCCAGCTGACGGAAGAACAGCGCGCCGCCGCCCAGCGCGGACAGCATCGCGGTGTGCAGTGGGCTGCTCGGTGGCTCGGGGTCGGCGTCGGGCAGCAGCAGATCGGCCACGTCGGTGGGGGCGACCGCCAGCCAGCCGTCTGGGCCGGCCAGTGTGCCGCACCCAGTCCAGCTGACCTCCCCGGCGGAAGTCAGCTCGTCGAGTAAGGCGGGGGAGTAGCCGGGCAGTCTCGCCGGCAGCACCAACGACTCCAGCGCGCTCGCCGGAATCGGCGCGCCGGCCAGCTGCTCGATCACCGACAACACGTCCTCAACCCCCGGAGCCCGGCGGATCGGAGCCCCGATTCCATGCCAGGACGGCAGGAACCGGCCCAGCGCAGCGGGCTCGACGGGCTCGACCTCGGCCCGCAACCGGGCCAGCGAGGCTCGCCGGAGCCGGCGAAGCACCTCGGCGTCGCAGTATTCAGTGTCGCTGACCGATCCGTTAGCGGCGTGCTGCTCCCGCGCCGGGCGTAGCTCGCCACGCACCAGCCGACCGGTACCGACCAACCGATCCAGGGCTCCGCGTACGACGGCCACCCCCAGCCCGAGGCGCGTGGCGACTGTGCTCGCTTCGAACGGGCCGTGAGTGCGGGCATATCGGGCCAATAGCTCGCCTAGCGGGTCGGCTGTCGGCTCGGTGAATACCTCCGGTATCCCGACCGGCAACGCCGTACCGAGCGCGTCACGCACCCGGCCGGCATCCTCAATGGCCAACCAGCGCTGTTCGCCAGCCACCCGCACCTGGATTGCCCGCCGAGTGGCCTCCAACTCGGCTAGCCACTCCGTGCGTACCCCGCGCATCGCCGCCTCCTCGGTTGTCAAGTCACCCAGGAAACGCAGCAGATCGACCGCTCCTTCAAGATCGCGGACCCGCTTCTCCGGGGCTAAGCGCTGCAGCATGGCCTCCACCTCAACGAGCACGTCCGGGTCGAGGAGTTCGCGGATTGCTTCCGAGCCGAGTAGCTCGGCCAGCATGGTCGAGTCCAGCGACAGCGCGGCCGCGCGGCGCTCGGCCAGTGGCGCGTCCAGCTCGTAGAGGAACATCCCGACATAGCCGAACAGCAGGCTGCGTGCGAACGGTGACGGCGAAGACGTGGTTATCTCAACGATCCTGATCTTCCGCATGGCCACGTCGCTCATCAGCGTGCGCAGGCCGGGCAGGTCGTAGACGTCTTGCACGCACTCACGCATGGCTTCCAACGAGACTGGGAACCGCTCGTAGCGGCTGGCGACTGTCAACAGCTGCGCGGAGCGCTGGCGCTGTTGCCATAACGGCGTGCGCCGACGCGGATCCCGGCGCGGCAGCAGCAGCGAACGGGCGGCACATTCCCGGAACCTCGCCGCGAACAGCGCCGACCCGCCCAGCTCGCGGACTACGATGCGCTCCACCTCGTCGGGCTCCAGCAGCAGGTCATCAGCACTCGGCAGCACCTCAGCTCCTGATTCGTCGATCGCGTCGGGCAGCCGTAGCACGATCCCGTCGTCAGCGCCGGCGGCGTTGACTTCCACGCCACGTCGCTCACGCAGCCGGGCCGCGATCGCCAGTGCCCACGGCCCGTTCACCTGCCTCCCGAACAGGGAGTGCACAACCAGCCGCCAGTCACCCAGCTCGTCGCGGAACCGTTCGACCAGAATGGTGTGATCGCTCGGCACATGCCGGGTGGCCTCGCGTTGCTCCCTGAGGTACGCGAGCAGGTTGTCGGTAGCCCATTCGTCTAGCCCGGCGACGGCCGCGCGCCGCCTAGCCGCTTCAGCGCCCAGCCCTGACATCTCTCGGACGAACGCGCCGATTGCTTGGCCCAGTTCCAGCGGACGGCCGATCGACTCGCCCTTCCAGAACGGCATCCGGGCGGGCACCCCGGGCGCGGGCGTCACGATCACCCGGTCGTGCGTGATGTCCTCCACCCGCCACGACGAGGTACCGAGCAGGAACGTGTCGCCCACCCGGGACTCATAGACCATCTCTTCGTCCAGCTCGCCCACCCGCGAACCAGCACCGTCCGCGCCGCCGGGCGTCATAACGGTGAACAGTCCCCGGTCGGGGATGGTGCCACCGGAGGTCACCGCCAGCCGTTGGGCTCCGGGCCGTCCGCGTAGCTCGTCAGTGACCCGGTCCCAGGTGATGCGAGCGCGCAGCTCGCCGAAGTCTTCGCTGGGATATCGGCCGGCGAGCATGTCCAGGGTGGCGTGCAACGCGGAGTCGGGCAGCGCGGAGAACGGCGCGGCCCGACGCACCACGCTGGCTACCGACTGCACCGTCATCGGCTCCAGCGCAACCATCGCCACGATCTGTTGGGCTAGTACGTCTAATGGGTTGCGGGGGTATCGCAACGATTCGATCGCGCCGGCGGACATCCGTTCGGCGACCACCGCGCACGACACGAGGTCGCCCCGATACTTGGGAAACATCACCCCCCGGGAGACCGCTCCTACCTGGTGCCCGGCCCGGCCGACCCGCTGTAGCCCGGAGGCCACGCTGGGTGGCGCCTCGACCTGCACCACCAGGTCAACCGCGCCCATGTCGATGCCCAGCTCGAGGCTGGAGGTGGCTACGACACACGGCAGCCGCCCGGCCTTCAGCTCTTCCTCCACCGAGGTGCGCTGTTCGCGCGACATCGAGCCGTGGTGCGCTTTGGCAACTATCGGGGCAGCCCCGAGCGCGATTCCGGACTCGCCTATCGCCTCGGCCGGAAACTGGGTGCCGGAGGACAGCTCCGTTTGTTCGGCGGCCTGCTCGTTGAGCTTGGCGGTGAGCCGCTCGGCCAGCCGCCGCGAGTTGGTAAACACAATCGTCGAGCGGTGCTCACGTACCAGCTCCAGCAGCCGGCGTTCCACCGCCGGCCAGATCGACGGCCGCCGCGCCGCACCCGCTGCCGAGCCGACTACCTCCTCATCTACCTCAGTCGGTTCGGGAGCGGCATCCAGCGCGGCAAGATCTGGCACCGGGACCTGAACGGTTATCTCGACTGCCTTCAAGGTTGTTGGCCGAACAACCTCGACTGGGCGGTTGCCGGCCAGGAACGCGCTCACCTCGTCGATCGGGCGGACTGTCGCGGACAGTCCGATTCGCTGCGCCGGCCCGCCTTGCTGGGGACTCGCCCCAGCTATCGGGTCTCGGGAAAGCAGCTCATCGAGCCGCTCCAGGGACAGCGCCAGATGCGCACCGCGTTTGGTACCGGCAACCGCGTGCACCTCGTCGACGATCACTGTGCGGACGCCCCGCAACGCCTCTCGCGCCGTCGAGGTGAGCAGGAGAAACAGCGACTCCGGCGTGGTGACCAGCACGTCTGGCGGAGTACGACCGAACCGACGCCGCTCCTCAGCCGGCGTGTCACCAGTGCGCATACCGACCGTGATCTCCGGAGGGGGCAACCCAAGCCGGTGCGCGGCCTGCCGAATGCCGGCCAACGGCGAGCGGAGGTTACGCTGCACGTCGACCGCCAACGCCTTCAATGGGGAGACGTAGAGCACCCGGCAGTGTCGCCTCGGATCGGCTGGCGGTGGTTGTACGACGAGTTGGTCGAGCGCCCAGAGAAACGCCGCCAGCGTCTTTCCCGAGCCGGTCGGTGCGACGACCAGCGCGTGGAGACCAGACCTCGCCGCTGCCCACGCTCCGGCTTGAGCGGCGGTGGGTGCCGCGAAGGCTCCGAGGAACCAGCCGCGCGTCGCGGGGGAGAAGCCAGCCAGCGGCGAAACGTCGGACACGCCGTCCATCATGCGCCGAAGCGCCGAAGCACCGACAATCTGACGGATGGTGGACGCGGGATGCTTGGCTGGTGTCCATGCGTGAAAGGACACCAGCCAAGTCGAGCGCGCTTAGAGTGCGTCGACCCCGTATTGTCTCGTCCGCACCCGGACAACTAGGTCGACCGGGGTAATCCAGACGGTTCCGTCGTCGGGTTCGGAGGTGCTGATGATCTTATTAATGATTTGTACCAGATCGGGCACCTCGTTGTCGGGAGCCAACAGCTCGATTCGCAGGCTGGGCTGAAGGTCGACGGCGAACTTCAGACCGCGATAGATCTGTACGGGAGGTGTGCGACCGGTTGCCCGAACTACCTGGCTAACAGTCATGCCGCGCACGCCGAACAGTGAGAGCGCGGCTTTCATCGCTTCGAAGGTCCCCGGTTGGGTCACTGCGGTGATGAGTTTCATGGAAACTCCTCCCTTCGACCCGTGAGCGATTAGTTAGCGCGTGGCTCGCGCCGGCCCCGGCGTTGCTCAGCTCGATTCGGCATCCGCGAGTACGGCTTTGGTGCCCACACCGCTTGGCGGTTTGATCGAGGAACCTCCGGCGTGGACGAGCGTTTCGTCGGGGTAGGCCTCTTCGTCGTGAGCGGCGACATCGCCGATCTCGAGGTCTTCCTCAGACATACGCAGTGGCAAGAAGAGACTCAGCAGCTTGAGCAGCAGGAAGGTGACCAGAGCGTCCCAAGCGATCACTGTGAGCGCCGCGCCCGCCTGGACGGCCAACTGCTTGGGGTTGCCGTAGAGCCAGCCGGTGCTGCTGACCGGGGTCCCGTCCTTGTTGAGGTACTCGACGACATTCGGGTCAGCGAATATGCCGACCAAGAGGCCCCCCATCAAGCCGGCCACACCGTGCGTGTGAAAGACGCCGAGGGTGTCATCCACTCGTTTGAACAGCGCGGTGGTGCCAAGCTTGTTCCAGGACAACCAGACAATCGCCGAGGCAATTAGTCCGGTCAACAACGCGCCGAGTCCGTTGATAAAGCCAGCCGCTGGCGTGATCGCGACCAGGCCGGTGATCATACCATTGATCGAGCCCAGGAAGGTGGGCTTGCGCCGCGGGCTGAGGAACATGTCCATGACTAGCCAGGTCAGCAGCGCGGTCGCGGTGGCGAGGTTGGTGTTGATGACCGCGGCCGATGCGTCAGTACCAGCGAAGTACGGGTCGCCGCCGTTGAATCCATTCCAGCCCAACCAGAGAATGCCGGCGCCCACCGCCGCTAGCGGTAGGTTGTTCGGTACCGCGTGGGTGCGATCCCTAGCCAGGCGTGGCCCGATCACCGCCGCGGCGACAAAGCCGGTCGTGCCGGCGGCGAGATGGATGACGTAGCCACCACTGTAGTCCAGTGCGCCGCGCGGAGATTGTGCCCACCAGCCGCCACCCCAGAGCAGGAACGCGTTGATCGAATATGCGAAGGTGGACCACAATGGCACGAAGAGCAGCCACACCTTGAAATTAATGCGTCCGATCACGCTGCCCAGGAAGAGCAGTGGAGTAATGGCGGCGAAGACGAACTGGAAGTATGCCAGGGTCGCCTTCGAGAAATGAAAGTCGGGCATCTGGCCATCGAGCAGAGGTATGTGGGCTTGCCCCTGGGGGCTGTCGCCAAGCAGGGTGCTCGGCACGCCGACGAATCCCTGCAGGATTCCTGGGCCAAGGTTCAGCGGTCTGCCAAAGCCCATGTTGAATCCCCAGAGAACCCACACGAGCAAAACGAGGGAAAATCCGGAGAAGGCCATCAACATAGTATTGACGGCCCATTTTTTCTGGACGATTCCTCCGTAAAGAACGGCGAGGCCGGGGATGCTCATCAGGCCGACGAGCGTTGCCGCCACCAGTTGCCAGGCATTATCGCCTGGGTTAACCCAGTTCGGATACGGTATCATCGATGTGCCACCTCCGCGCAAGGGAGGACCGCGCCGGATAACTGCTCGGCGTCGGTCTATGACGTACACCACTTAATAAACGTATAGTCTCCGTGTGGAAAGTTTCGTTAATGTTTCGCCAAGTAACGATTAGGAATCATGAACCGGTTCAGACTTGACACTTGAGATATTGATGAGGCCAAAGTTGCCCGGTGACCTTATTCGGGTAGACGGCGAGGTGCGCAATGGGTACCAGCACTCCCGGAAGCTGGCCGCCGGCGGATCGTGAGCAAGACTCGCCGACCGGCGGAGCGGATCGGCGGATTACCTGGGCTATCGTGTTGACGATCAGCTTGATGATCGCCGCCACTACCTGCCTGCTTGTTACTCCAGACACCGTATCCAGCTCAGGCAATGGTTGCGTTACAGTCATGATCGCCAGCTCGACCGGTGGCGCGATCGAACATGAGTGCGGCGAAAAGGCTCGCGTATTGTGTAGATCCGCGTATGCGTCGGACGACAAACTTTCCCGGCTCACTCGGCCACAGTGCGTGCTGGCCGGGCTCGGGCCTGGGTAGGTCTGGCATCGCTCCGGCGCATTCTTGCGATCGGTCGCCTACCCTGAATAGATGACTGAGCGGATGTGGGCCGAGCTTCCCACGCCGCTGCGTGTCCGGCTGGCCGAGATCGCGGCGGCCGCGGTCGGCGCGCTCCCGCCCGCGGACGTGCCCGCCGCGTTGCGGCCGCTGGCTCGGTTCGCGCCGCGTAAACGTGCTCGGGTGGGTGTTGGTCAGTTGCTCGGCGAGTTGGCGGCATCGGCCGCGTTCCGTTCAGCCGTATTGACTTGGTGGTCAGCCCATCGCGGCGAACTGGCCCCGCCGGAGGCCGACCCGGTGGCAGCTGCCGCCGAGGCATTGCTGGCCCAGCGCCCGGACGCGGCCGAGCGGATCGCGGAGATCACTCAGCGCGTTGACAATGTGACCCTACGTGGTGAACGCGACGCCGCATTGGCCCGTGCGGACAAGCTCACCGCCGAACTGGAGCGGATGCGCGCGGAGCTGACCGAAGCGCGAGCCGCCGCTCGGGAAGCGAACTCGGCTGGAGAGCGGGAAATAGAAAGACTGCGCGGGCGGTTACGTGCGCTAGGCATGCGGTTGCGCCTGGCCGAGGATGCCGCTGAGGCGGCACGGCGGGAACTGGACGAGCTACGCAGGACCGCTGAGCTGCGCCTTTCGGCCACCGAGGCGGCCAGGGACCGAGAGAAGGCACGTGTCAACGCGGAACAGACTCGGGCCGCGCGGGCGACCGAAGCCGCGGATAGCGCCCGGGAGAGCGCCCAGCGGGCGCGCCGAGCTGACGAGGCCCGGCTGGAGGTGCTGATCGAGACACTGGGCTCGGCGGTGACCGGGTTGCGCCGTGAGCTCGCGCTCGACCGCGGTGGGCCTCGGCCCGCCGACTTAGTCGGGGGCACGAGCGCTCGCGAGCCGCAAGGATCCTCGATCGTTGATCCAGCCGGACTCGACCGGCTGCTCGGGCTCCCGAACGTGCATGTAATCGTAGACGGATACAACGTGAGCAAGGCCGGCTACCCAGCGCTGACGTTGTTCGACCAGCGAGGCCGGCTGATCGGTCAGCTCGGCGTATTGGCCGCGCGCACCGGGGTAGAGGTGACTGTGGTCTTCGATGGTGCCGCTGTGCTCGCTGGGCCGGACCGGCGTCCTCGAGGTGTGCGGGTGCTGTTCAGCGATGCTGGGGTGGCCGCTGATGACGTGATTCGCGAGCTGGTGGTCGCCGAACCGCTCGGTCGATCGGTGGTTGTCGTCAGTTCCGACGGCGCGGTGGCTGATGCGGCGCGCCGTGATGGCGCGCATCCGGTGCCGTCCTCGGTGCTGCTGGCGCTGTTCGGGCACGGATAGCGCGGATAGGCGGTGGCGCGACTCCGGTCTGCGGCGCGTACCGAAATTGTCGGGGGTCTTGCCTACCGTGCGCGCCAGCGAACCGCTACGAGGCTCAGGAGGCCGAAATGATCATTGATTGCGAACGTTGCGCGGTCCGGGGAGACGCCTGCCGGGATTGTGTGGTCGGCGTGTTTCTCAGCTTGCCCGGATCGGTCGCTGAGGCCGGGGAAGAGCCAAGTTGTCCGTCTGGCGCTCGAACATTGCAGCTCGACGCACCGGAGCGCCGTGCGCTCGATGTGTTAGCTGAGCATGGCCTGGTCCCCAAGCTGCGACTTGCCGTGGCCGCGCCGCAGCAAGTGTCACCTACATCGGGTGTGTGGCAGCGTCTTAGTGACGTTGGGTAGCGAAACGTTGTGATAAAACGATGGCTGGTGACCTCAAGTGGGAGTCGAAGTATCACGGCGCGGGTGTCACGGGGGTGCCTGGACGCTGCGTGGACCTACTCCGTAGCCTCTGCGAGGCCTTGCGGGTAGTCAGCCACTCGCTCCCCGAATGGCGCCGCCAGGTCGCTGCCGTGGTTGCCCGCGCGGCTCCTTGCCGGACCCGCACCGGTTTCGAGTCGCGCTCGTGCTTCGGCGGACGCATAGAGGCAGGAGGCCGGCATCGTGGTGCTTGGCGGGCTTATGCCTGCATCGTTTGGCACGCTGTCCGTGATTCTTATAGCCATGGTGACTACCGTCACTCTGGCCAGTCCCGCGTATGCCGATCCGCCCACTCCGCCCACTCCGCCGAGTGCGTCGGATTCGGCAAAGCGGCTCGCCGCCGCCCAGCATGAAGCAGAGCAGCTGACTGAGCAGTGGCACGCCGCGCAGGATCGGATGGAGGCCAAGCAGGGTGAGGCTCAGCGCGCGAAAGCCGCCGTTGAGTCCGCCCGTCGGGCCGCGCTGGAAGCGCGCGCAAACGAGGACAGGTTCCGGGTCCAGGCTGACCAGGTGGCCGCTGATGCGCTTGAGGGGGGCCGGCTTGATCAGCTCCACGCATTGGTCCTGAGCGATTCGCCCAATGATTTCCTGGATCAGATGACTACCTTGGACATTTTCACCGCCGATCAGCTGGCCGTACTCGAACATATGGCAGAGCTGGTTGCGGTGAGCACACGTGCGCAAGCCGACGCTGACAGCGCTGCTACCCGCGCACAGCGGGTTGCCGACGAAGCGCGCGTATCCGTCCAAGAGATCGGGATGCGCAAGAAGCAAGCTGATGCGCGCATCGAGCAAGCCGAGAAATTGCTCGGGCTGCTGAGCCCTGCCGAGCGCGCGGCTCGCACGAGGGATACTGGGGCGCCGGTCGGCGTGGTGCTGGGCAACAGCAAAGGCGCGATGGCGCTGCGAGTGGCAATGACCCGGATCAGCATGCCATATATGTGGGGTGCCACCGGGCCGAACGCCTTTGATTGCTCCGGACTCATGTATTGGGCCTTCAAAGCGGTCGGTATCATCCTGCCAAGGTCGGCTGACGCCCAGTCGTTGGTCGGTCGCCCGGTAGCCCGATCTGATCTGCAACCCGGCGACATGGTTTTCTTTTATACGCCGGTCAGCCATGTCGGTTTCTACGCGGGCAATGGCAAGGTGCTCAACGCCGTCCAGACCGGAGATTTTGTCCGTTACTCGGATCTGGACCGGATGGATTACCACAGCGCACGACGACTGTAAGCCTCCGCTCCCCTTCAGCCGGCGGCGGCCGGGCGCACCCTCACCGGCCGCCGCTGTGCGTCTCCACCCGGCCAGGAGAGCCTGACAAGACGACAGCTAGCCTTATCCGCAAATGCCGACACTGCTGGTAACTAATGATTTCCCGCCCCGAGCCGGAGGCATCCAAAGTTATCTTGCCGAACTGGCCGGTCGGCTCCCAGCCGGAGAGATGGTGGTTTACGCTCCGGCCTGGCCGGGCGCCGCGAGGTTCGATGCCGCGGCCGACTACCCTGTCTATCGGCATCCCGATTCGCTCATGCTGCCGGTGCCATCGGTGGCCCGCCGCGCGGCTGAGCTCACACGCCGGTACCGCTGCCAGACTGTCTGGTTCGGCGCGGCCGCCCCGCTGGCGTCGCTTGCTCCTTGGCTGCGCCGCCACGCTGGCATTGAACGTGTGATAGCAAGCACACACGGTCACGAGGTGGGCTGGTCAATGCTGCCCGTGGCCCGTCATGCGCTGCGGCGGATCGGGTCCGCTTCCGATGTCGTCACGTACGTTTCCCGATATACGCGGCGTCGGTTGTCCGCCGCGTTCGGACCCAGGACGGCTTTGGAACATCTGCCGCCCGGGATCAACACAGACCATTTCCGACCCGATCCGGCCGCGCGATCGGAATTGCGGACGCGTTACCGGCTGGGCGATCGCCCGGTGGTCACCTGCGTGGGACGGATGGTGGCGCGCAAAGGCCAAGATGCATTGATCGCGGCGCTGCCGGCACTGCGCCGCAGGGTGCCCGGCGCGGCGCTGTTGTTGGTCGGCGACGGCCCTGGAGCCGATCGGTTGCGCCGGCTGGCAGCCGAGCACGGGGTCAGCCGGCATGTAGTGTTCACCGGCCCAGTGCGGTGGAACGAGCTGCCGGCCCACCATGCGGTCGGGGACGTGTTCGCGTTGCCCTGCCGGACCCGAGGCGGTGGCATGGACGTCGAGGGTCTGGGGATCGTTCTGCTGGAGGCCGCCGCGTGCGGCGTGCCGGTGGTCGCCGGCCGGTCGGGCGGCGCTCCAGAAGCGGTTCGTCCAGGTGAGACCGGCGAGGTGGTCGACGGTCGGGATGTGCCTTGGCTCGCTCGCACCCTCGCCGAACTGTTGTTGGACCCCGCCCGCGCGAGCGCCATGGGTGCCGCTGGGCGCCGCTGGGTGATCGGTGACTGGCAGTGGACCGGTTCGGCGCGCCGGCTCGCCATATTTCTCGGTACCAGTCCGGCTCACAGTTATTCGAGGCCGCCGGCTGGCTTGTGGTAAAGCGCGGCGATGTCGTCGGCGTACGCCTTGACGACCACATTGCGCTTGAGCTTGAGGGTCGGGGTCAACTCGCCGCCGGCTTCGGTGAAGTCCACCGGCAGCACCCGGAACTTCTTGATTCCTTCGGCCTGGGAGACGGCTGTGTTGGCCTCTCGCACCGCACGGTCCAGCTCAGCCAGCAGCTCGGGGTCGTTGACCAGATCAGCGGCGTTGGCTGGGTTGGCCGTTGGCGACCGACCATGTTGCGCGCGCCACGCGGGTAGTGTGTCCGGGTCAAGCGTGATCAGCGCGGCGACGAATGGCCGCCCGTCCCCGACGACCATGCACTGGCTGATCAATGGGTGCGCCCGCAGCCGGTCTTCCAGTGGGGCCGGAGCCACGTTCTTCCCACCGGCGGTGACGATCAATTCCTTCTTGCGGCCGGTGATGCGCAGGTATCCGGCGTCATCAAGCTGGCCGATGTCGCCAGTGTGGAACCAGCCATCCGTCGTGGCTTCTCTGGTCGCGTCCGGGTCGCGCCAGTAGCCACGAAAGACGACATCGCCGCGCAACAGCACCTCACCGTCGTCGGCGATCCGCACGCTGGCGCCAGCCAGCGGCCGCCCGACCGTGCCGATGCGCTGTGCGTCGGGGGTATTGACGGTAGCCGCGCCACTGGTCTCGGTCAGTCCGTAGCCCTCGTACACGGGCAAACCAATTCCTCGGAAGAAATGCCCGAGCCGCTCGCCCAGCGGCGCGCCGCCGGACACCGCCGCGGTACATCGGGCGCCGAGAGCGGCTCTCAGCTTGGCGTAAACGAGCGCATCGAACACCGCGTGTTTGGCCCGCAGGAAGAAGCCAGGCGAGGGCTGGGCGCGGCTCCATTGCTCGGCGATCTCGGCCGCCGTGTCGAACAGCCGCCCCTTGCCGCCGTTGTGGGCTCGCTGCGCGGCGCTGGCGTACATCTTCTCGAACACTCTGGGTACCGAGAGGATGAACGTGGGGCGGAATGCGGCCAGGTCGGCGAGCAGGTTGGACGTGTGCGGTACGTGGCCGATCGTGGTACGGGTGTATACCCCACCGCACTGGATGATCTTTGCTAGCACGTGTGCCAGCGGCAGGAACAACAGTAACGAGCCCTCTTCGGACATCAGGTTGGGGAAGACCTGGGTGGCCGTCCTCAGCTCGGTGAGCAGGCACCGGTGGGTCAGCTCGCAGCCCTTTGGACGCCCAGTGGTGCCCGACGTGTAGATCAGCGTGGCAAGGTCGTCGACGCGTACCTCGGCTCGGCGCTTGGCCACCTCCGACTCAGGGATTGCCGCTCCGGCCGCGACGAGGTGGTCAACCGCCGTGTTCGTTGTGCCATCAGATGGCTCGATCTGCCACACGTGACGCAGCTCTGGCAGCTGCGCACGCAGTTGGTTCACCAGGACGTAATGCTCGTCGGACTCCAAAGCGATCGCGACCGCCCCGGAATCGGAAAGAATCCAGGCAATCTGGGTTGCCGACGACGTCTGGTAGATCGGCACCGTTGTCGCGCCGACCGCCGAGATCGCGTAATCGATGAGCGTCCACTCGAATCGGGTTCGAGACAATATGGCCACCCGGTCGCCCAGGGCCACCCCACCGGCGATCAAGCCTCGAGCCACGGCGGTGACCTGTTCGGCGAACTGCTGGGCGGTGACCTCCACCCAACAACCGTCGACCTTGCGCCGAAAGCTCACTGAGTTCGGGAACCGCTCGGCGTTGTCGTAGACCGCGTCTGACAAGCTCTCCTCAGCACCCACCGAGCTGATCGCGGGCACGATGTACTCACGCATCTGTGTCGCTCACTTCCGCCCTCGTCCGGCCCAGCTTTGGTCAACCTACCTCGATATCCAGTGAAGTAGACAGTGCGCGTGGGGGCTCGGGCACGGCTGGGACGGGGACACGGCTGAGAAGCTGAGAGGCGAAGCATGGCTCAGATCGACGTGATCGACGAGATCTTCATCACCGTCCCACCCAGTCGTGTCGCGGCCGAGTTCGCCGATCCCGCCAGTTGGCGGAAATACTGGCCGGACCTGAGGCTTCAGGTGTTTGCCAACCGAGGTGACCAGGGCTTCCGGTGGACGGTCAATGGCGCGTTGGTCGGCAGCATGGAGATCTGGCTCGAAGCTGTACTGGATGGCACCGTGCTGCACTATTACCTCCGCGCCGACCCGCCAGGGGGGCCGGGCGGCCTGCCGAATCGGTTGTCACGGCGGAGGGCTCAATCAGAGGCTGCCCGCCGGCAACGCGAAGCCAAAGCGATCGCGCTAGGGCTGAAGGACAAGCTCGAGGAAGGCCGACCCCCGGGTGAACCGCCGGTAGCCTTCGACAAGCTCGACAAGCATGAACGGTGAGCGGTGCGGCGGCCGGGCACGTACGTTGCGTGTGTGCGGGTTCACGTGGTTTCCGACGTGCACGGCAACTGTAGTGCGTTGGCCAGGGCCGGTGTGGGCGCTGACGCGTTGCTCGTGCTAGGAGACTTGGTCGACTTCGTGGACTATGACGATTACCGAGCCGGCATCCTCGGCCAGGTCTTCGGTCCGGACGTGGTCGCTCGCTTTGCCAAGCTGCGAAGCTGCGGCCAACCTGGCGAGCTGGCCCACTATTCACGATCTCTGTGGGCCACATTGGCTGACCCGCGAGGCACGCTGGAAGATGCGGTTCGCGCGCAATACCGACGGCTGTTCGCCGCGCTGCCGGTGCCGTGCTTCCTTACCCCGGGCAACGTGGATCTGCCCCACCTGTGGCCGGAGTTCCTTTCGGACGGGCTTCGGATGCTCGACGGCGCTGTCACCGAGATAGGTGGTCTGCGCTTCGGTTTTGTCGGGGGACTGCCCATGCCATCCTGGATCAAGACCGTCCGAGGCGGTCCTTGGCGGCCCTATATCCGGCCAGAGGATGAGTTCGACCGGGCCTGCGCTGCTTTGGATCGGGTCGACGTGCTGTGCAGTCACGTACCGCCCTCGGTACCCGAGTTGGTGTATGACATTCGCTCGCGCCGTGCTGAAGTCGGTAGCCGAGCACTGTTGGCCCTCATCGAGCGTGACCGTCCCCGCACCGCGTTGTTCGGGCACGTCCACCAGCCGCTGGCGGCAAGGGCGAGGGTTCGGGCCACCGAATGCGTCAACGTCGGGTACTTCCGCCGAACCGAGCGTCCCTTCGTGCTCACCTGGTGAGCGAGCGGCGGGATAGTCGCCGGTAGCGTGTGCCGACATGGCAGACCAGACCACTCAGTCGATCTCCATTGCCGCTGCGCCGGAGCGGATCATGGGGGTGATCGCGGACTTTCCTGGCTATCCTGAGTGGGCCGGGGCGGTCAAGACCGTCGAGGTGCTGGCCGAGGGCCCGGATGGCCGGGCGGCGGAAGTCAGCTTCGGGCTGGACGCCGGAGCGTTCAAGGACACCTATACGCTGGCTTACGACTGGGCGCCGGACGGACTCGCGGTCAGCTGGCGGCTGGTCAAGGGCCAGATCCAGAAGGCGCAGCGCGGTTCGTACGTCTTGGCGCCGACGAGCGGGGAGCCGGCGTCCACGCTGGTCACCTACACGCTCAGCGTCGAACTCGCGATCCCGATGATCGGTATGTTGCGGCGGAAAGCCGAAAAAATCATCATTGACCAGGCGTTGAAGGAGCTCAAGCGCCGTGTCGAGCGCTCCGTTAGCGGCTGACGGCCGCGGGGTATCCTCGCCTCGCCGATCGTCCGGCCGGAGCGGAGGGCACACCAGGCCCGAACGATGCTGACCGTCGGAGTCGATGTGGGCGGTACCAGTGTGCGCGCCGGCGTGGTCGATCCTGACGGTGTCGTACTGGATACCGTCAGGGCGGCTACCCCGGCGGGAGACGAAGCGCTCGAATCGGCGATCGTCGGTGCGGTGGCTGGGCTGGCCGCACATCATCCGGTCGAAGCCGT
>JAFASX010000041.1 GCA_019244295.1 Pseudonocardia sp. | reverse complement strand
CTCACCAGACGACGCCCCCGCTCATCCAGATGCGGGAACAACACCTGAAACTTCGCCTCCAACGCCGCCTCGACGTCCTCCGAGAGCCCCATACCACAACAACGAACATCGGAACCGAAAACGCCTACTTATTTTTCGGCAGGCCCTCACGCTGCTTTGATCAAGCCGCAACCACCATGACGTGCTGTTGATCACCATTTCAGCGTGGCAGTCAGCCCCAGACGGGAGCGGTTACCACATCTTCTCCCCGCCGGCGGCCTATTTCATCCGCGGGAGCCGGAGGGTGAAATCCCCTCCGGCCACCTAACGTCTTGCGCAATGGCGCCAACGATGTGGTCGGCGGCGTGGGCGGAAAGCCCGGCCTGACACCGGCCCACTACGTGATCGGCTGGCCGCTCACCCGCGGGTCTTGCTAGTTCAGCTCACCGATGAAGCGCGCCCGGCCGCGCCCGGCCATTGAGGACCACACCTTGTCAGCACCGGAGCCATGGACGTCTTGGCCAGCTGGGTCGTCCAGCCATGCCGACAACGTGGCTGGACCGCCCTGACCTCTGCACGACAGTCCCCTGAATCATGGTTGTGCTAGCGGGATCTGGCTGGTGCTCAACCTCGGCGGCCGAAGGCCTTCCCGATGAAGAAGCCGACGAGGCCGCCGAGGAAAAACACCACGGCGAAGACACCGAGGATGAAGTTGCGGACATGTTGAAGCAAACTCGCGGCCTCAACGTGCTCGGTCATGGCCAGCACCTGAGTCATCGCGTGAGTAACGATCACGCGGGTAAGCTTGGCAGATCACGGCTGGGCGCGCCAACGGGAGCCGGCACGCCCGCACCCGCCGCGTGCCGGCCCCGGAGTCAACTCATGCCCAGGGCGGCGGCGATTTCCGGGTAGCTGGCACCAGCTTGGCCGGCGTAGTACACGTCGGCATCGGCACGGGCGTCCGCGCTACTGCGTAGCTGGGACAGGGCATACAGCCGGGCCAGGTGCGCGCCGGCTCGGTCGTGGTCGGTGATACGGGGGTCAACTGGGCCGAAGGGGGCCTGGTCGGCGGGCAGCCCGGTGATCCGGCGGGCCCACCGCCACGCCAGCTCTGCTACGTCGCGGTCTAGCTCGCCGCGCTCCGCTTCAGTGAACTCGCGCCACTGCATGGAGCTCACTGTGACCTTCTCCGGCAGCTCTGGCAAGGGCACGTGGGCCACCTACCACCGGTATTCCCGGTACCGAGAGGTGGCCGAGCGCGTTGCTCGGGATCTGCCCCTGGTGGCGGGCCGGGGTGTCGTCGCCAGGCGGGCGGGGCACGTTGGCCCAACCGCGCTGCCGCAGCCGGGAACCGGTCTGCGTGCAGTAACGGTCGGTCTTAGGCGACGGCTACCGTCGATCGTGGGTGACTGGCGTGGTGGGCCATAGCCGCAGGTCGGCCGTGCGTTCCAATCGGTGAGCCCCGCGAGCCTGCCGTCCCGCAACGTGGCGGTGAAGGTCGGCCCGAGCCTGGCCAACTCGGGCAGGAACACCGAGATCGCCGGCAACCGCCGCTCCACCACGTGCCCGGCGGTCGCCAGGTCCTCCAGGAGCGTGGCTATCGACGGTCCCGACGTACGCATCACATCATCCAACAGCCCGCTGGAATGATCCCCCTGACCCGCAGCGAAATCCGCCGACTCTTCGTCACCATGATCATCGAACCCATCCGCGGCCGGGCCTGGCGACCAGGACGACGAGCATGGCCAGCAGGGTCCAGCTTCGTGGTGCGCGCCGCACGAGCAGCCACCTGCATTCGGTCGCCGGCGGTGGCAGTGGGTTTGCAACCATGGAGTGCGACGACCTGCCGGGATTCCTTCTCTCGTTATCGAGTGGCGCGTGTGGCCGCGCCCGTTCAGCTCGCGCCCTCTGCCTCCGGCCGGCGGGGCTCAGGACGTGCGGGCGGACCGGCATGCATCGACAGGATGTAGGGCCCTCGATCACCGCCCGCGTAGATGTGCTGGTCAGCGACGTTGTGGGTGATTGAACGGAGTGGGTGGCCAACTCGCAGCGATGCGACAGGCTGTCCGGTGGTCGGGTCCCAGCTTCGCGCCGTGGCGTCGTCGCTGGCGGAGGCGAGCCATGATCCGTCCGGGGCCACCACCAACGCGGTCACCCAATTGGTGTGGCCGGTTAGGACGCGCGAAAGCGCGGGGTGGGGCAGATCGGGAGGCTCGACGGCCGATGTGAGGTAGGAGCCGTTGATGGTGGCGAGCAGCCGGGCGCGAAGCTCGGTGTCGGGGAAGCTGTCGGGGATTCGGGAGGCGAAGGTGGCGGTGAGCGATCCGGGCGGGTCGAGCCGGCCGAGAACGTGCGCGTTCTGTCGCACCACGACCGCGAGTGCGCGATGTCTTGCCTGGCCAGAGAGCAGCAGATCAGCCTCCAGCCTGGCCGGGCCGATGTGCTCGAGCGTGCCGATCAGCCAGCGTGGATCATCCAGCAACGCGGCCAATTCCTCGTGCAGGCCGCTGGCGCACAGGTGCGAGGCCAAAAAGGACCACAGATAGCCGTCCTCACCACCCAGATCCGCCCAGACGCTGCGCCCCCCCAGACTGGGCGACCAGGTGGCGGTGGGCATCGACGAGCGCCCGGTCCAGCTGCGCGCACCGGGCGGCGGTGTGCTGCTGGCGCAGGTAGCCGCGGATTACGTCGTGCAACTGCAGCCGGTCGGGTCGACGGCGGTATCCAGCCAGCAGCGACAGCTCGGCCAGCCGCTGGCAGAACTGTCGAGACTCAAATGCCGACCAGCCCCCGGTGTGTGCCCACTACCGGGCCACGACCTCACCGGGGATCGCCACATCCTCGCCGAACACCGCCAACTCCAGATAGCGCTGCCGCTGTACCGCGTCCAGGCGCTGCAAGCTGACCTCCATGGTGCGAGCGACCGCGCGAGTGCGGGTGTCGGGGTTGGTGACATCCAGCACGGTCACCCCGCCCGAGCGCAACGCGCCTAGCACCTCGGCCAACTCGGCCGCGGCATCCGCCCCCACCGTCACCGCGTCGCGCACCGCGCCGTGGACGAGCGCTAGCAGCAACGGGTACGAGCCACACACCCGGCGGACCTGATCCACCAACCCCGCCGGCAGGTCCAGCAGGCCGGCGGTCAGTGTCGCGTGTGCCTCCAGGGTGGTCATCTGATCGACCCGCACCGGCACCGTTGACTCCGGTAACACACCCGGTTGGCGAGTGGTGAACAACCGCACCGTCTGGTCCCCGCCTACCAGGAACGGCTCGACCTGCGTGCTGGACCACACGTCGTCGACCACCAGCAGCAACCGCCGCCCATCCAGCACCCGACCTAGCTGGGCGCCCGCCGCCAACGGATTCGTCACCTCCGCTGCCGCGGGATCGAGCAGCCGCGCCGCCGAGGTGATCACTCCCGCTAACCCCGGCCCGGTGAGGTCCTCACCCACGGTGACCCACAACCGCCCACCCGCGAAGTGCTCCCGCACCTGCTGATCATGGGCCACCATCCGCGCCAGAGTTGTCTTCCCGAAGCCCCCCGCGCCGACCAGACCCGTAGTCACTCCCACCGAACCCGCGTGTGGGGCAGTCACAGCCGCGATCAGCTCTCGCATCAACTCCGGTCGGGGGATCTCGTATCCGTGTAACCGAGGCACCGAGCACACCGGCCCGGGCGGACGCGTCATGGCGCGCGTGTTGGCGTCGTCGCGGGCAAGCTGTGTCAGAGCCTGAAGCAGCGCCGTTTCCACAGCCTCCGGCGAGCTCACCGGCGTCACCGTCGGGCCACTGTCCCTCAGCCGGGCGCGAAACAGTTCCTGCCGCTCACCGTGCACCGGGTCGAGCAGTAACTCCCGCGTCCCGGCCGTGTCCTCATCCAGGAGCAACACCAGGCGAGGAATGCCGGCTCGACCGGCGGCGTCGAACTCCAACTCCGTATACGACAGCTCCGGCCGATCGCGCACCGGCGACCCGTACCGGAAACCCGCGATCAGCACATATACATCCGCTGATCGCACCATCCGCTCACACACCACCGCCGGTTTCTCATCCCACGCCCCGAAATAGGCCATGTCCATCACCGCATCGCCGGCACGAGTGACCGCCTCCTGCGCCGCCGCGACAAACGAGCGCCCCCGCGGCAACCGCCCCAGCTCCGAGGTGTGACTTAGAAACACCCGACGCGGCGGACGATCAGCGGACGTGCCACATGGCTTCTCAGCGACCACCTATCGACGAAACCGGACCTCGCCCACCCGGTCCGTCCTTGCGCTAGCTGATTGTCCACGACGTCGGGGCGGCCGCGTCAAGGGCGGGCCGTGCCGTCGGGGTCCGTCAACTGGTGTAACTGGTGTTGTTGATGTGCTCAGCTGGCGGTTGCGGATAGGCGGCCGTCGAAAGTGACCACTCCATCAGCCCCTCGCTGGTGGTGACCCGTGAGTCCCGGCCATCCACCTCACTCTTCCCGTAAAATGGCCCCGATGCGTAGGATGTGGTGTATGAAAGAACGAATGACAATCAGTATTGATCGACAGTGGGCGGTTGCTGTGCGTCGTTCCGCCGAGGGGCATCCGGGTGGTGTGTCCGGTTATCTGGAGCGGGTCATTCGGGATCACGAGATGCGGCGGGCGGTCCGTAGGCTCGGCGCCTGGTATGCCCAGCATCCTGAGGTGGTCGTCGCCGACGTCGCTGAGATCGAGGCTGCCGAGGCTGAACGTGCCGAGTTGGGTCTGCCGTGATCGTCCTCGTGCGCGGGGAGGTATGGCGGTACAAACCGGTTGTGCAGCGCAAAGGCCGCAGTGAGCTACGGCTGATCGTGTCCGCGGACGCGATGAACAACGATCGGGACATGCCCACGGTCTACGTCGCGCGGATTACCGCCGCGGACACCGGATCGCTGATATCGGCGCGGATCGGTGATCATGGCTGGGCGCAACTCACCCTGATCGAGCGTGCTCTGAAGAGCCGTCTGGTGGAGCGCCTCGGTGTGGCCACTTCGGATGAGCTGGAGGCCGTGGGGATCGCCTTACGCGCCGTGTTCGAGCTCTAGTGGGAGAGCCCAGTCTCATCCGGTGGCGTCTGCTAGCTTAGCGCCAGGATTTTGGATCGAACCTCGTCTGGGATGTCACGAGGACGTCCCGTGGGGATTCGGCTAACTAACCCATCAACGCCGTATATCTGATATCGATCGCGACCAGGTTCTTTCGCAAGCTACTCAAAGGCCTGCCGTACGTGCCTCGGGTGCTGGTCATCGAAAAGCTAGTGTCTCGTAATGGAAATTCGTTTATCCGGCCTGGCCAGGGTGCGCTAGGAAGAATGTCGGGGAGCTCTTTTCGTTGATCGGCGGGGTGAACCGTCTGGCCGGGGGCTGACTGCCACGCTGAAATGGTGATCAACAGCACGTCATGGTGGTTGCGGCTTGATCAAAGCAGCGTGATGTACTGTTAATCACCGGTATAGTGCGCCGGGCTGTGATTCCGTCGGCTGGAAGGTTCCGCCGGCTGGAACCGCTCATGTCGACCTCAGTGGTGGCTGGCCAGCGCGCGCAGGAAGAACGTCAGGTTGGCCGGGCGTTCGCCGAGCCGGCGCATGAAATAGGGAAACCACGCCGAGCCGTACGGCACATAGACCCGTACCCGGTGCCCGGCGGCCGCCAGCGCGCGCTGCGCCTCCGGTCGGATGCCGTAGAGCATCTGGAACTCGAACTCTCGCGCGTGGGCCTCAGCCAGCTCCGCCGCCAACCCGATCAGCACCGGGTCGTGGGTGGCCACCATCGGATAGCCGGATCCCGACATCAGCACCCGCAGGCAGCGGCGGTACGAGTCGGACACTTCGGCACGGTCCCGGAACGCCACCGAGGACGGCTCGTCATAGGCGCCTTTGCACAGCCGCACCCGGGACCCTAACCCGGACAGCGACACGCAGTCGGCTTCGGTGCGGCGTAGATGGGCTTGCAGCACCGCGCCGGTCGCCGGCCAGTCCGCGCGAAGCGCACGGACCGTGTCCAGGGTCGCATCGGTCGTGGTGTGATCTTCCATGTCCACGGTCACTGTGGTGCCGACCTCGGCCGCCGCCGCGCAGATCTTCGCCGCGTTGTCCAGCGCGACCGAAAACCCGTCGCCGCTCAGCGCGGCGCCGAGCGCGGACAGCTTCACCGACACCTCGACCCGCCCGGCCAGGTCCTCCGCGCCAAGTCGGTACAGCAAGGCCAGGTACGCGTCTGTCGTCTCATCGGCCTGGGGGCGGTCGCGGGTGTTCTCCCCGAGGTAGTCCAGCGACACCAGCCGATCGGCAATCAAGGCACGGGCTACCGCCAGCGCGTCATCGGGCTGCTCACCGGCGACGAACCGGCGCACCACCGGGCGGGCCAAAGTGGAGCGTTCGGTCGCGCCGCGTAGCCTCGGCGACTTCGCGGCGGCTAGGAATGCGGTACGCAGCATAGAGATCACCCCTGGTGCGGGTAGCCGCTGGTGGTAGGCGGGTTCAGGGTTTCCTTGATCGTGCGCGGGCTGGTCCAGCGCAGGAGGTTGAGCACTGAGCCGGCTTTGTCGTTGGTGCCCGATGCCCGGCCGCCGCCGAACGGTTGCTGGCCGACCATCGCCCCGGTGGGCTTGTCGTTGATGTAGAAGTTGCCGGCGGCGAACCGCAGCGCTTCGCTCGCGCGCGCGATGGCCGCGCGGTCGGTGCCGATGACTGAGCCGGTCAGCGCGTAGGGCGCGCCACGGTCGACCAGGGTCAGCACGTCCTCGAACTCGTCATCGGCATAGACGTAGACCGCCAGCAGCGGGCCGAAGTACTCAGTGTTGAACAGGTGGTGCTCCGGGTCGCTGCCTAGCACCACAGTCGGCTGCACGAAATAGCCCTCACGGTCGTCGGCGTTGCCTCCGACGAGAACTTCGCAGTTCTGGTCGTTCGCGACCCGGCGCAGCACCGCGTCCAGCCGGTCGTACGCCGGGCGGTCGATCACCGCGCCGGTGAAGTTCGACAGGTCGGCGACGTCACCCACGCGCAGCGAGCCCACCTCGTCGACCAGATCGTCGCGCAGCCGGTTCCACACCGAGCGCGGGATGAACGCCCGGGAGGCCGCCGAGCACTTCTGCCCGGAGTATTCGAACGCGCCCTGCACCAGCGCGGTGCGCAGCACGCCCAGCTCAGCCGACGGGTGGGCCAGCACGAAGTCTTTACCGCCGGTCTCGCCGACCAGCCTCGGGTAGCCCCGGTAGTGCCCGATGTTCGCGCCAACCTGAGCCCACAGGTACTGGAAGGTGTGGGTAGACCCGGTGAAGTTGATGCCGGCCAGGTTCTCGTCGGCGAGCAGCACCTCGGACAGCGCGTGGCCGTCCCCGGTCACCATGTTGATCACGCCGGGCGGCATGCCGGCGGCCTCCAGCAGCCGCATCGTGTACCAGGCGGACAGCGTCTGGGTGGGGGAGGGCTTCCAGATCACCGTGTTGCCCATCAGCGCCGGCGCGGTGGCCAGGTTGGCCGCGATCGAGGTGAAGTTGAACGGAGTGATCGCGTAGACGAAACCCTCCAGCGGGCGGTGGTCCAGCCGGTTCCACACCCCGGGGGACGACCGCGGCTGCTCGGCCAGAATGCTCCGCGCGAAGTGGACGTTGAACCGCCAGAAGTCGGCCAGCTCGCAGGCCGCGTCGATCTCGGCCTGGAACACCGTCTTGGACTGTCCGAGCATGGTGGCCGCATTGATCGTGTCCCGCCACGGACCAGTCAGCAGGTCCGCCGCGCGCAGCAGCACCGCTGCCCGGTCGTCGAACGACATCCGGCGCCACGGATCGGCGGCCCGCAGCGCCGCCTCGACGGCCACCTTCGCGTCCTCGGTGGTGGCGGTGCCGAAGGTGCCGAGCACGTGCGCGTGCTGGTGCGGCGCCACCACGTCGACTTTCGGTCCGCCGCCGAGGTGCTGGTGGCCGTCGATGGTCTGGGTCAGCTCGACGCGCTGCCCAGCGAGCTCAGCGAGTTTGGCGGTGAGGCTGGCCCTGCGCGCGGTGCCAGGAGCGTAGTCGTACACCGTCTCGTTGTAGGGCGCTGGTGTTGTGGTGATCGCGTCCACGGGGAGCTCGCACCTCCGGTCGGTTTGGCTAACGCTGACGGTATTGGCCGATCGGCGACGTTTCGTTGGCCAACTTTCTAAACTCTTGAGGACTGGGTTGTCGGATCGGATAACGTGCCGAATGGACCGACCAGTGCCTGGAATACCGCTGAAGCAGCTGCTGGAGGGCACCGACGGGGTACTCGCCGGCCAGCACTTAGGCACGGCCGCTCCGGTCGTGGTCGGTGTCGCGATCTTGGATCCGGACGACGAGCCTCGGGATCATCACGGCGAACTGGTGCTGATCATCGGCGCGCGTGGGCGGGAGTCACTGCCGTTGCTGCGGGCGGCCGCCCGAGGCGGGGCGGTCGCTGTGGCGGTGAAGCCCGGCCCGTCCGGGGCGGCTGATGAGTTGGTCTCGGCTGGCATCGAGGCGGGGGTGATGCTGCTGGTGGTGCGTCCGCAAGCCCGATGGGACCAGCTGGTCATGCTGTTACGGGAACGGCTGGACGTGCACGAGCTGGAGTCGGATCCGGACCATCGGATACACCCGTCACCGCCAGGGGCGTTGGCCCCGCCTGGGGCAGGGCTGGACCACCCTGGTGGCGACCTGTTCGCGTTGGCCGAGGCAACCGCGCTGGTCACCGGCGGGATCGTCAGCATTGAAGACGCTGGCAGCCGGGTGCTCGCATACTCCCGTTCCGCCGACGAGGTCGACGAGCTGCGCCGGCTGTCCATCCTCGGCTGGCGGGGCCCCGAAGGCTATCTGGCGATGCTGCGCGAGTGGGGGGTGTTCGACCGGCTGCGCGCGGGGGAGCAGGTGGTGCGGGTAGAGGAACATCCGGAGCTCGGGATCCGAGCTCGGCTGGCGGTGGGTGTGCGAGCCGGCAGCCGTTATCTCGGCACTATCTGGGTCCAGCAGCGGGCCGAACCGTTCGCCGTACAGGCCGAAGACGCCTTGGTCGGCGCCGCCCGGTTGGTCGCCGCCGAGATCTTGCGCCGTCGGTCCGGGGCGAACACCTCCCATCCGGACGCGCTCGTCGATCTGCTCACCGGGCGGGTCAACACCGATCTGCTCGCCGGGCGACTCGGCCTCGACCCGGCCGGATCCGCCGTGGTGATCGGCTTCGCCGGCCCGGTCGAGCCCGACGTCGCCGCTCGGGAGCTGTACCGGGAACAAGCGCGGGACGTGGTCTCGCTCTACGCCACCGCGTATCACCGAGCCGCGATGGTGGCGGTGGTCGACGATCGGGTGTACGCGGTGTTGCCCAGCGGGGTGGCCCAGGATCGGGTGGACGCCTCGGTGCTGACCTGGGTTCGGCAAGCGGTCGCGGTGCTGGCGACTCGCGCCGGTGCCCAGGTGCGCGCCGGGATCGGACTGCCGGCTCGATCACTGGCCGGCGTGCTGGAGGCTCGCTCCGAGGCCGACCGGGTACTCGACGCGCTGGCCCGGCCCCGGGTCGGCCCACCGCCCGCGCCAGCGGTAGCCACCATCACCGAACTGCGTGCCGAGGTGCTGCTGGCTGAGACGCTCGATCTGCTCGCGCAGCGCCCGGAGCTGAGCCACCCCGGTGTGCGGGCGCTCGTCGAGCACGACCTGGCGCACGGTGGCGAGCTGGTGAGCTCGGTGCTGGCTCATCTGGACGCGCTCGGTGATGTCCGCGCTGGGGCCGCCGCGTTGCACGTGCACCCCAACACATTGCGTTACCGGCTGCGGCGGGCCCGGGAGCTCTCCGGTATCGACCTCGATGACCCGAGGGAGCGGCTGGCCTGCCATTTGCAGTTGCTGCTCGCTAACCGACGGCGCTGAGGCGTGGGTGACGGTGTGTGACCCGGCATATGACTAGGTATACGTAGGTCTGGTCGTGCGGGTGGGGGACCTTCTTATTAACCGGCGCGCACAACTGGGGGAAGGAACGATGAATCATGAGTCCGCAGCAGCTGTTCGTTGTCGTGGTGCTCCTAGCGGTGGTCGGTTACTGGCGGCGGACGTTACTGGTCGTGTGCGTCTGCGCGATCATCTTGATGATGCTGGGGATGGTGCACATGGCCGAGTTCTTCCAGCTGGTCTCCGTATAAATCTTGAAAAATCACCCTTGCGCTCGTGGGGGTGCTGTGGGCCCGCGCATATAAGACGAAGTGGATGGCTGGTGAGCGTCCGGTTCCTCGCTACGCATAGACACTGGAGCCTGCCATGTACTACGGCACACCGGACCCGCCGGAGTTGGAGAACCTCCCGTCCGGCGACGGTTCGAGCGACATGGGCGGCTCGATGGGTGTGCCAAACCGGACAGATGATCGTTTGGAGGCGGATCACAAGCTTTATCAGCGACTTATCGACAGTGGGTTCACCGGGCTCGGGTCTGAGCTTATGGCGATTAGACTCAGCGAATACGCCTCGCCTGTTCTCCAGAGATGGATATCGAACGGGAAGATCTACCAGGAGTGTGGACGAGTTCGCCGTCCAGTGCGCCCGACTTGGGCCGAACTTGAGTACTTGGACCAGCACCCCGAAGAGATCGAGTATCTGGTGAAAGACACCGTGGCCGAGGCCTGGGTTTTGTTCCGTCGGTGCGCTGTTCGCGGCGAGAACGCGTGGGAGCCCACGAAAGGTACCTCGCTCACAACATACTTCGTCGGTACCTGCAAGCTGGCCTTCCAGACGATCTTCCGGGGCTGGCAGCGGGAGATGAAGCCCAGGTTGACCGAGAGCCGCGACAGCGAGACGTACGCCGAGCTCTCCGCCGACATCGACCTCGAGCAACAGGTCGTTTCCGAAATCATCGCCGCGGAGATGCTGGACGACCTGCCAGGACATATCCGCGAGATCATCACGCTTCGGCTACAGGGACGGACCTACACCGAGATCGCTGAGATCACTGGCCGCAAGAGCGCGCGGGCTGTCGAGGCTGAGCTTAAGCGTTACCGAGACAAGCGTCGGGGACGCGAAGGAGGCTCCTAGTGACAGAGACGCACCCGGGCCAGCACGACCGGGTACTGGTCGAGAACCTGCTGGAGGTGCTGCGCCTCCGGGAGGCCCAGGCACCATCGGCCGAGCGCGCTCGCACCATCGCCGAGATTGAGTCGGCGCTCGCGGGCGACGGCGAGCTGACCGGGCTTCCGGAGGTTCTCGATGTCATTGAACAGTCCTCGCTCGGCACGCCTGAGGCCAGAGCACTGCGCCGGCAGGCTTCGCCCGTTCAGATCGCGGACGTGTTGGCGCGCGCGGATCGAATCGCCGCACGCAGTCCATGCATCCGCGCCAACCGTGACCGGGTCGCTGACACAGTGATCGATGACCAGGACGTGCCCGAGGAAGGCCCGATCGCCGACTGGTTCCGCGAGGTTCGGCGGCTGTGTAAGCGCCCTGGTTACGACCGGGACACGATGCTTATGGATCTGAAAGGAATGGGATTCTCGGTTGGCTCCAAGGAGTTCCCTAACGCGCTGCTGTCGGTGCCGGTGTGTCCAGACCGGGTGCTGGTCCGGGCGTTTGTGACGGTGCTGGGTGAGGACTGGACTGGCAGCGGCTTCGAGGCGTGCTATGACGCGGCGCTTGACGAACAGCGGCGACTGGACGGCCGGCACTGCGCCGCGGGCGACCGCACGGACCTCTCGGGTCTTGCCCTCTCGGGCCTTGCCGGAGCCGATCCGCCCATGCAGCACTTGCTGATGCGGCAGGTCCAGGTCGACTACTCGCTGCTACCGCGTAAGGTGCGTGGCCGCGCGGAGATAATCGCCGCGCTCGTGCGTTTACTTGATACCCCATCGACCCCGCCTCAGGTCCTCTACGGTGGCGGCGGTTCGGGCAAGAGCACCGTCGCGCGGCAGGTCGCCGTCGCTGCTCGCGACCGTGGCCAGCGAGTCTGGTGGGTGCAGGCCGGAGACTCCAACCAGGTCACTCGAGGCATACTTGCGGTGGCTACCCAGCTAGATGCACCCGTATCCGAGCTCAACGCAATCCAGGCCAACCCACAGGAAGGCGCGGAGCTGCTGTGGCGGCGGCTGGACGCCAGCGATACCCGCTGGCTGCTGGTCTTCGACGGTGCGAACCACCCCGAGCTGTTGGGCATCCCGGCCGTCGGAGAAGCGCCGATCTGGCTGCGGCCGAGCCTCCGGGGAACCGTTTTGGTCACCACCCGCGTGCGAGAGCCCGGGTTCTGGGGCCAGCAGGCGGTGCTGACCGAGATCGCTGACCTCTCCGAGGAGGCCGGCGCACAGGTGGTGCTTGACTTGGCTCTTCCGGATGCGGCCCAGGACGGCCCTGAACAGCTCGAGCATGCCCGCCAGGTTTCGCGGCGGCTCGGTGGCGTCGCGTTCGCCTTGCGCACCGTCGGTACGTACGTAGGGTCGTCGGTACCCGGCCACGACCTCGCCGAGCTCGCGAACACGCTCGCCGAAGCCAACTCCTCCGGTACTGGTCGACAGACGAGGTTGGAAGCTGCCTGGCAGCTAGCTATGTCCGGGTTGGACCGCTGTGGGGTGCCCGAGGCGCGGCCACTCATGCGGGTACTGTCCTGCTACGCGCCGAACTGGATTGTGCCGCTCGACGTACTCGCCCCAGGCCGGCTGGCGAAGGCTTGCTTACCATTGTGCAGCCCTGAGCGCGCGACCGGATCGCACGTGTGGCACAGGGCGCTGGAGGGATTGATCATCGTCGGGCTGATCGATCGCAAGATTGCTGACGGCGAGCAGGTCGAGGGCATCGTGATGCATCCGTTGGTCGCCGAGCTGTCGCGAGCCCAAGGCCCGGCGGGAAACGACGCCGAGACTGACCTGATCGTCACCGCCGCCGTGAACATCCTGTTGCAGGCTACTGACGATCTCGACGCGGGCCGACCGGCGCACTGGCCAGCGTTGCGGCGTCTAGAGCCCCACGTGTACGCATTGCTGGATAAGGAGAACGCGCGGGCTGACGTGGCGCTGCGGTTGGCCATCCGGATTGCCGAGGGGCTGATCCACAGCGGCCTGTTCGCCGTTGGGGAGGAGCTGATCCGGCACGCCCGAGACTGCGCGATTGACCTCGACACGTGCGCGGAAGAGACGTTCGCGGCCGAGCACACGTTGGCCCACGCGCTGGGGCTGCGCAGGGAGCTGGACGAGGCGGCGCGTCGATACCGGGATTTGTTGCCCAGGTTGCGCGAACGCTGTGGCGAGGAGCATCACCTCACGTTGCTGGTTCGCGACCACCTAGCTTGGGTGCTTGCTGAGCAGGGCAAGCTGGAGGAGGCCCATCGCCGGTTCTGCGAGCTGCTACCGGTGTGCGAGCGAGTCCTCGGCGTCAACGACCGCCAGACGTTGGCCGCGCGCCACCGCATTGCCTGGATCACTGGCCTGATGGGTGATCCCCATGCGGCGGAGAAGATGTTCGCCAGCGTGCTTCCCCAACGCGAGGAAGTTCTCGGGAAAGACCATATGGACGTCATGACCACCCGATACCGGCTTGCCTGGGCGCGGTGTAAGCAAGGTCGTTACGAGGCGGGAGAGGCGGACTATCTCGAACTGCTGGAAGATCTTGAGCGGGTACTTGATGACCCCGACGCGGCGGCGGTGATCATGGCCCGGGCTCGGTTGGGCTGGGTCCGGACTTGGCTGGGTCGTTTCGCCGAAGCGGAACGAGACTACCGGCACGTCCTGGAAACTCGGGAACGCGTGCTGGGCAGGCACCACGCCATGTCGCTGGAAACTCGCCACGACATGGCATGGTTGCTGTCTCACAAGGGCGACTACCGCGGCGCCGAGCGCCTGTTCCGGGAAGTGCTTTCCGAGGTGGAACGTATTCCGGAGCTGGGCAGAGACCATCCGCTTGCCCTGGAGACCCGAGGCAGGTTGGCCCGGTTGCTGTCCGACACCGGACAGCTGGGGGAGGCCGAGCGTTTGTCCCGAGCGATTGTGACTCAACGCACGCGGGTCTCGGGACCGCGTCACCCAACCACCTTGATCACCCGGTTCATACTGGGTAGGACCTTGATGCTTGGTGGACAGCTCGCCGAAGCCGAGCGGCTCTTGGAGCAGGTGTTGGCTGACCAGTACCAGCTGATTGGCGCGGAGCACCCCTACACCTTGGAGACCCGCGCGGCGATCGCGGAGCTCATCGGGCAGCAGGGACGGCTGGCCCAGACGCACGACCTGATTGTTGACGTGCTCAGAATCCGCGGGGAGGTGCTCGGCGCGAATCACCCCGACACGCTGTACAGCCGTGAACAGCAGGTCTGGGTCCTAGGTGAGCTACAGCGATTGGCTGATGCGCAGACCAAATGCCAGTCGCTGATCGTCGACCGCTCTCGCGTGCTCGGTGTGCTGCATCCGGACACGCTGGCCGCACGGTACCGGCTTGGGTGGTTGTTGGGGCTTGCGGGCCGGGGACAGGACGCGCAGCGTGTCTACCGCGCGCTCGTGCCCGACCAACATCGTGTGCTGGGACGCGAGCACCCGCACACCCTGCGTAGCCGGCACGGGCTGGCCCAAGAGCTCGTCCGGTCCGGCCAGCTTGAAGAGGGTGAGCTAGCGCTGCGCAGCGTCCTGCTCGATCGGATCCACCTGCTCGGTCGCACCCACCCGGACACGCTGGTCAACTGGCACAGCCTGGCAGTGGTGATGGCCATGCGTGGCGATCTGCCCGGGGCCGAGGAAGCTATGCAAGGGGTACTGCGACATCAGCGTGAGGTGTTGGGAGAGGGGCACCGGAACACCCTGGTCACCCGTGAACGTTTGCTCTGGATTCAGCAGCGGCGGGGCCTGCTCGACAACCCGGCCGAGCATTGGCGGCAGCTCCTGCACGAGCGGGAGCGGCGGTTGGGTCTTGATCATCCGGAAACGGCTCGTATTCGGGAACGTTTGGCCAGCCCGGATTACGCGGTGCCGTACCTGTGGTGATACAGCGAGGGCGGACCAGCCGGCGGCTTGGCCAGCTCATCCGCGCGGCCGCACCCTTCGGCTTCCACAACGGAGCCGCGGCCGTACCGGACGATCACGCGAGCGGCTATGCTGTCGGCGGCCCCAGGCGTCGCCACGATCGGAAGTGGCTGTGA
>JAFASX010000030.1 GCA_019244295.1 Pseudonocardia sp. | reverse complement strand
CTCACCAGACGACGCCCCCGCTCATCCAGATGCGGGAACAACACCTGAAACTTCGCCTCCAACGCCGCCTCGACGTCCTCCGAGAGCCCCATACCACAACAACGAACATCGGAACCGAAAACGCCTACTTATTTTTCGGCAGGCCCTGATGTGCTGTTGATCACCGGTATAGTGTAATAGCGTAGTAGAACTACCGCAGGCATTTGTTGGCTTTTGGCCTGCGATGAGCCACGGCTCGTATTACAGCCGTGTCGTTGCCTAGCTTCCACGCTTGTTGGAGCTTGGGCGCTTTCGCCGGCACCGGTCTGGGGTCGGTCTGGGGTGGCCAAGGGCTCAGTGGACCAGGACGGCCTTGACGACCTCGCCCTCGTGTTGGGCCTCAATCGCCTCGTTAATCTTGCTGAACGGGAACTTGGTGATCATCTTGTCGAATGGGAACTGCCCGGCGGCGTGCAGTTCCGCCATCCTCGGGATGAACGAGTCAGGCGCGGCGTCGCCTTCGATGATCCCGAGCACCTTGATCCCGAGCACCAACGCGCCGAACAGGCTGACGTTGACCGAGGCAGTGGGGTCGACCGGCACCCCGACCAAGCCGAGGGTGCCGTGCGGGGCCAGCGCGGTGAACGTCGACTCAACCACCGCCGGAATGGCCGTGGTGTCAAAGATATAGTGCGCGCCCTCGGAGTTGATCGCCTTGACCTGCTCCCCCAGCTCGCCATCGGCCGGGTCAATCGCGTGCGTGGCGCCCATCTGCAGCGCCAACGCGCGCCTGCGCTCATGCGGCTCACAGACGATGATGTTCGCGCAGCCCTGCGCGACGCCACCTAGCACGGCCGAAAGACCCACTGAGCCGCCGCCGACGACCAGCAGGGTGGAGCCCGCGTCGGCGTCCATCGAGTTGATCACCGCACCAGCCCCGGTCTGCACACCGCAACCCAACGGGCCGACCAGGTCCAGCGGTGCGTCATCAGCCAGCTTGACCACATTGAGCTCGGAAGCCAAAGCATGCGACGCGAACGACGACTGCCCGAAAAACCGGTTGCCGACCGGGCCGCCGTCCGAAGCGGTGATCTGCTGGGTGCCGTCCAACCGGGAGCCGGCGCAGTTCTGCGGCAGGAACTGATAGCAGTACGCCGTGTCACCTTTGCGGCAGTTACGGCATTGCCCACAGTAGTTGTAGGTCAGGGTAACTTTGTCGCCGGCCGCGACCTTGCTCACGTCCTCTCCGACCTCGAGCACCACCCCGGCGCCTTCGTGCCCCAACACCGCCGGCATCGGGAACGGGATTGACCCGTCGCGGGTGGCCAGGTCGGTGTGGCAGATCCCGACGGACTTGATCTCAACGAGCACCTCACTGGCGCGCGGGGCGTCCAGGTTCAGGGTCTCCAGGGTGAACTCACCATTCGGCTTGTGCGCCACGGCGGCGGTGATCTCCACGACACTCCTTACCCTCAGGGCCGGCTCGGCCGATTCGGCGGCCAATCTCGCCTGCGGGCTTGGACGGCACGTCACACCGTGGGTAGCAACCATGCCCCCATCACCAGATGCGCATGCCGCCGTGACCAGCGCCTAGCCGCTCACAGACGCCTAGTCGAGGTGTCGGGGTAGCGACAAGGGCTTTCCCGGAACGCCGCCACACCTCGTCAAAGTCGGTCGAGAGCACGGTGGCGCTGTTCCAGGTGGCGATCCGCTCCAGCCCGTCGGGCGGCGATGCTGTGGTCGCGAGCCTAAGCAATCACCTACTGGTACTCTACAGCGCCAGCGGGACTTGGCAGCTAGCTCACGGGCAGCTCCCCGACTCCCTTGGCCATTTCCTAAGCTGTCTAAAAACAGCGGTTAACCAGGCGCAGCGCCGCCGCCTCGGTGCCAAGATCGACCGGCAGGTACAAGCCAGCTCCCTGGCCACCCCTCGCCGACGATCCGGGGCAGCCGCTGCCGCACACCGACATCCGCCGCAATGCCCGATGTCGACCTCTTTGAGCACGAACCGGGCATCGACTGTACCGTAACGCAGATCACAAGCCACCGCAAGGTCCAGTCCGGCGCGGTCAGAATGGGTCCATGGGTGATCGAGACCGGGACACCGAGGGACGAGCTCACAACGCCCGGCCGAGGGACGCCGCTGGCCGGCCGCTGTCGCGCGGCGCGGCCGGGTTACCCCGCGTGCCGGACGGCCAAGTGCTCGCCCCGGCCGAGGCGCTGGACGAGGCGCAGCGGCTGTTAAACGTCGGCCTGCCGTTTCATGCGCACGAGGTGTTGGAAAGTGTCTGGAAGACGACGCACGGTGCCGAGCGAACACTGTGGCAGGGCTTGGCGCAGCTGGCGGTGGGGCTCACCCACGCCCAGCGCGGCAACGCCACCGGAGCCGCCGCGTTGCTCGAACGCGCGGCGGCACGGATCACGGCATTCGCCGCCGACCCGCCGCACGGCGTGGATGTCCATGGGCTCACCGCATACGCGACCGAGACCGTCGCGCGCATCCGAGCCGGCGGGCTAGCCAGCTTGACCGAGGCCGACCGTTGCCCCCGGCTACAGTCACAGTCCGGCCGACACACTCCGCAAGTCAACGACTTACATCGCCGGGGCGATGCCCCGCAGGCACCCCTGACATGACCGCCCCACTCATTCCGCACTGGTCCGAATGAATGGGGCGGACGAGTAAGCCAGTTCAGGCCGCCAAAGTGGCCAGCGCGGCGTGCACCAATACTCGGACACCGGCCGGAAGCGCGCGCTCATCAAGGTCGAAGGTCGGCTGATGCAAATCTTTCATCGGCCCGTCGCCGGACCAGACCCCAAGCCGGCCCATCGCGCCCGGCACATGCTCCAAGTACCAGGCGAAGTCCTCCCCGCCACTGGACTGCTCGGTAATGGTAGCCGCGTCCGGCCCCAGCCCGGCCACCGCGGCGTCGCGCAGCAGCCCGGCGCTAAACGCGTCGTTGCGCACGGGCGGAACCCCGCGCCGATACTCAAGTACGTAACCCACCCCAATCGGGGCTAGTAACGAGATAACCAGCGAGTGGACCAAAGGCTCGAGCTCGTTCCAAGTCTGGTGATCGCCGGTGCGCAAGGTGCCGCGCAGCATGCCGTTCTGCGGGACAGCGTTCGCGGCATCTCCGGCCTCAACCGCGCCCCACACCAAAACTGTGCCCGAGCGTGGGTCAAGCCGCCGAGACAGCAGCGACGGTAGTTGAGTGATCAGCAGGCCCAGCGCGTGCACCAGATCAGCGGTTAGGTGGGGGCGAGAGGTATGCCCGCCGGGGGAGGTCAATCTCATCTCAATGAGGTCACAGGCCGAGGTGATCGGTCCCACCCGAGTACCGAGCTGACCGACCGGAAGCCGGGGGGCACAGTGCAAAGCGAAGATCCGCTCGACACCGTCGAGCGCTCCGCCGGCCACCATGTCGAGCGCGCCACCCGGAAGAACCTCCTCGGCCGGCTGGAAGATCAGCCGCACCCGCCCCGGCAAGGCCGGTGCCTGCGCCAGCGCCAGGCCAGCGCCCAGCAGCATCGCGGTATGCGCGTCATGGCCACACGCGTGCATCACGCCGTCGACCCCAGAAGCAAAACTGAGACCGGTTTGCTCGCGCAACGGCAACGCATCCAGATCAGCGCGCAACGCCACGCAACGGGCACCCGCGCCAACATCGCAGATCAAGCCGGTACCTCTCGGCAGAATCCGAGGTTTAAGGCCAGCCGCGGCGAGCTGAGCAGCTACCAAGGCGGTAGTGCACCGCTCCTGGTGAGCGAGCTCGGGCCGCGCATGCAGTGCGCGTCGCCAGCCGACTAGTTGACAATTGTGCACATCGAGCCAGTTATCCAACCAAGCCGGACCCCTGCCGTAAGCAGGGTCAGCTACCGGCACAACCAGACCAAGAGCCTGGGCTGCAGGCAGCTCGGTGCACGTATCGAGCACGGTCACCAGAAACCACCACCGATCAGTCAATTCTGAAATACGTCACCGGCGAGGTACGGTTTAGTTCATTGCTCTGCTTCGCCTCTCCGCGTCGCGTAAGCATGAAGGGAGCCATACTGAGGCCGCTGCACATCCATGGTGCCTCACTTTGAGTGACAGATAATCGTGCTCCAGCCAATATCGACCGCCCCCTCGCCCAAGGGTTCCTAAGTTGCTGCGGGCGGTGAGGTAGGGTCACGTAAGGTGTGGTCAGCGGCACGTCCTTACTGGCGAACGGCCAGCCATGTCGCCGGCCGGTCACATACCGGCGGTCCGGACACGCGCCCACCGACCCCAACCGTCGCCGAACACGACCGTGCCGAAGCTGGCCGGTAGCGGATCAGGACAATGAGCCCTATGCCGTCACCCAGGGAAACCCCCGATAACGACGCAGCCGCGCAGTCGCGCTGGATCGCTGGGCGCTACCGGCTGACGGAGCCGCTGGGCAGCGGGGCCATGGGAACGGTCTGGGCAGGCCATGACGAAGTGCTGCGCCGCGCGGTCGCTGTCAAGGAGCTGCGGGTGCCGCCCGGTGTCCCCGCCGGCGAGATGGTCGACATGCGTGAGCGTATGATGCGCGAAGCGCGCGCTATCGGCGGGCTCTCGCACCCCAACGTGATCACGCTGTACGACGTGGTTGACGTGTCCGGCGACCCCTACGTCGTACTCGAGCTATTGCCCTGCCGCAACTTGTCAGAGGTCATCGAGCAGCGGGGCCGGCTCAGCGTCGGACAAGCCGCCTCGGTCGGGCTCGCGGTGGCGGGGGCGTTACAGGCCGCGCACCGGGCCGGTATCACGCACCGCGACGTCAAGCCGGCCAACGTACTGGTTGCCCATGACGGCCGGATCAAGCTCACTGACTTCGGCATCGCCCGCAAGTCTGATGACATCACGATGACCGCGACCGGGCTGGTGCTCGGCTCGCCAGCCTATATCGCGCCCGAGGTGGCCGCCGGCGAGCCGGTGACGCCGGCGGCGGACCTGTGGGGTCTGGGCGCCACGCTGTTTGCCGCCGTGGAAGGTCAACCGCCGTACGACGTCGACGGTGACCCGGTCAAGACAGTCACCGCGGTGGTGCGGGCCGAGGTACCCCGCTGCACGGTCACCGGTCCGCTGGCCGAGGTGATCTCGGGGTTGATGGTCAAGGAACCCGCCCAGCGGCTGCCGCTGGGCCAGGTACGCCAGCGGCTGCGCCCGCTGCTCGCGGACCCGGACGATCCGCTCTTCCCAGGCTCACCCGAGGCGTTCACGCTCCCGCCCACGAGGGCGGTACCCAGGGAACCAGCCAGGGAATTGGCCGCGGCCGCCCAGTCGGCCGTCGCCCAGCCGACCGACCCGCCAGCGGCCCCGGTGGCATCAGCGGCATCAGCGGCCCCGGTGGCATCAGCGGCACCAGCGGTATCAGCGGCGAGAGGAAGCTCTGATGACGCGAACGGCGCCGCCCGAGCGACCCCGAACGAGCCCAGCCCAGCTGTCGGCGGTGGCGGGCCGGGCTCAGCAAACGACCATGGGGCGTCGGCGCCCCTGGCCACCGACCCGGGCCCGGTGCCAGGCGCGCCCGATTGGATATCAGCGCTACCCCCTGCTCGGCCACCGGAAGGTTACTGGTCCAACGCCCGAACGGGCGGCCCGCCACCTAGTCCAGCTCCAGGCCCACCATCTCGGCCAGCCGTCGGCCAAGCCTTCCAACCCCCGCCTGACGGCAGGCGCTCCGGCGGTGGCCGGGCGTTGCCGCTGATGCTCGCCGGAGCACTCGCCGTGGTCGTCGGCGCGGCCAGCGGCTGGGCGGGCACCCGAGAACTGGCCGGGCAGTCGCCATGGACCACCTCGGTGGCCAGTCCGGCGGCTGAACACAGCATCCCAGCGATGAAGAACCACGTGGATACCGCATCACTCTACGGACCCAGCGCGCTGGGATTCACCGCCCTTGTCCCGATCGGCTGGGAAGAATACCGGCTGGCCGGTGAGGGTGAGACGGTTTCGGTCCTATTCGTCAGTCCGGACGGCGCCCGCGAACTGCGTTTCGACAAGATTCGGGGCACTCGGACCAAACCGGCGCAGCCCGCCGAGTTCATCGACACACTGAACGCGGCCAAGCTCGGCGTCGCCGCCGTCGCCATAGAGAACCGCTCGGCGAACGAGGTGCGCTACCGTATCGATCGAGCCGGAGCCCAGGGCACCTCAAGCCGAGTCGGCTACGCCCAACTCACCTCGGTGGGCAGCGACCTGTGGGTGGTGCAGCTGACCGTGCCAGCCGACCACAAGGGCGAGGCTAACCAACGGCTACTCGACGCCGTTCTGCGGGGATTTCGGCCATGACCGAATACCACCTGGCCGAGCACAACCCGGCCGAGTCAGCCGAGCGCAACCCGGCCGAGTCAGCCGAGCGGGCCGCCCACGCGATAGCGCGGCGCACCGGGGTGGAGCGGCACGACGTGGCCGTGGTGCTCGGCTCCGGCTGGCGGCCGGCATCGGACTCATTGAGGTCAGACGCCGTGGAACTTCCGATAGCCGAGCTGCCCGGTTTCGTGGTCCCAACCGCCTCCGGTCACGCGGGAACGGTCCGGTCGGTGCGAGTCGGGTCCCGACGGGTGCTTGTGCTGCTCGGCCGCACCCATCTGTACGAGGGCCATGGGGTGGCGGCGGTCGTCCAAGCGACTCGCACCGCCGCCGCGACTGGGTGTCGGCAGGTGGTGCTGACCAACGCTGCCGGTGGGATCCGCGCGGGCTATCGGGTCGGCCAGGCGGTGCTGATCAGCGACCACCTCAACCTCACCGCGTGTTCGCCGCTGGTCGGCCCCCGGTTCGTCGACCTCACCGATCTCTACTCCCCCCGGCTGCGCGCATTGGCGTCCACCATCGACCCAACCCTGGTCGAAGGTGTCTACGCCGGGCTGCCCGGTCCACATTTCGAGACCCCGGCGGAGATCCGCATGCTGCGCGCCCTCGGTGCCGACCTGGTCGGCATGTCCACCGTGCTGGAGGCGATCGCGGCCCGTGCGGCGGGGCTCGAGGTGCTCGGGCTGTCGCTGGTCACCAACTTGGCCGCCGGGCTCAGCGGGCAACCACTGGAGCCGAACGAGGTCATCGCGGCGGGTGCCGAGGCGGCCGGCCGGATGGGTGGCCTGCTGCGCGAGCTGGTGGCGCGAACGTGATGGCCGCGGGACGACGGATGCTCGACGACACCTGGTGCCAGCAGCGCGCGCCCGAAGGCATTAAGCCGGACCGCGAAGCCAGCACCGATACCGCCGACTGATGCCGCGGTTCAGCGCTTTCGCGCCCGCGCCACCATGATCGGCATCACGACTAGGCCGAACACCAGCCCGACCACGATCAGGGAGGCGCAGCAGCTGCCCAACCCGCTGCTGGCTGATGCCCAGGACGTCGCCGATCACCGCCTGAGACAGCCCGGCGCGGGTTCCGCGGGCGATCGCGTCCCTGTGTACACCGTCGCGCTCGCGCTCAGCAATGTCATGATCCAGCCGGGCCGGCTGCTTGATCAGCTCGGTCACGTCCTCCTCGCCGAACAGCACGCGCCAGGACAGATCGAAGCTGTCCGGCTCCGCGTCGGTCAGGCCCGGCGGGTATAGTAGCCCAACGGCTGAGATGACTTCGGCCACACCACCAGAGCCAGAGGAGCTGCCTCTCAACCACCTTTACGGGTGGTCACTTGGCTTGGCGAGAAATGTGGCGACGGCGTCAATGACTGGCTCAAAACCTCCATTCGGTTGGGGTTGGGCCGGGTCTTCGCTCGATATCTGGAAGGGAAGTTCTGTGAGCTTTTTGACCCCGGCATTCCAGATGCTTCGCTCGGACGACGTTTCCGGGTACAGTCGACTATAGAGGCCGCATCCGGGGCAACGTAGGCCCGCCATGTTTTCGATCCCGCCGAGTGTCGTCACGCGGACTCGTCGGAGAAGTTCCACGAGACGCCGAGTATCGAGATGAGCTAGGTCGTCTGGAGTAACGACTAACAGCGCGGCGGTGCGTGCTCGGGTTGTCAGCGCAAGCTGCTGAAATTCCGCGGTTCCCGGCGGAAGATCGAGCACCAGCACATCCAGCGTGGGCCACAAGGTCTGGTTGAGCAACCGTGCGAGTAATAGATGGGCAATCTCGGCTGAAATTGTGAGCGATTGGTCGCTGGCGAGCAGAACGCCCGCCGAGGCGACATAGAGGCCCTCAACCACCAGCGGCTCAAGGCGGGATCGCGCGGAACCACGCCGCGCCATCACGGTCACCTGGTGGGCAGGCTCAGATCTGACAAAGCCTAGAAGCCGAGGGATGTCGGGTGCATGGAGATCGGCGTCGACCAGCCCGACCCGCAAGCCGATATTACGCAGTTCGCGAGCTAACCGCACCGAGATCGTGGTCTTTCCAACGCCCCCTTTGCCGCTGCCGACCGCGATGATGGGAGGGGACGAATTACTCTCCTCGATCCCGCTCATGAGCTTCCGCCCATCGAGGTCTCGCGCCGCCGGTCCAAGTCGCGCCGCGTACGCCCAGTCAGAACAGCGATGCCGCCGGGTAAGAGCAAGGCCAGCCCCATCGCTAACAAAACGAGCCGCGGCCCCACCAGATCCACGAGCCAACCCGCGAGCGGAAGCACGGCACCCCGAGCGCCCTCCTGGAAAGAGCCGAAAACACTGAGCACCCGTCCGCGAAGCCGTGACGTGGTTCGCTGCTGCACCATGGTCTGAAGCATAACCGAACCCGCTGAGTTTGCGCCGCTACGCAATACTACAAGCAGCACCGCGCCCGTAATCGTGGCCACCCGACTCAGCAGGATCGTCATCACGCCCATTAATACATAGCTCACGCCAACCGTTTGCATTTGCGATTTTGTTCGCCGCCCAGCCAATGCAACGACCACAGCGCCAGCCGCTAGACCCGCCGTTGTCCCGGCCTGAACCAGGCCGTAATCAGTGGAGGTTCCGTGGAGCTCAACATTGACAAGTACCGCGAGCGCGGCTAGTGATGGAGCAAAAGAAACCACCGCACACGTGGATAAAATCACAAGGAGGCGAAGGCGGCGATCAAAGAACACATAACCTAACACCTCCTTGAATGAGCTCCGCGACTCCGTCTCATCGAGCGGAACTGGACATCGTTGGGTGCCCAATCGAAGTACAAAGAGGGAAAGAGCTGAGGCGAACAAAAGTACAGAATTAGCGAAGAACGGCACTCTACCGGACATGGTGAGCAGTATGCCGCCAACGCTCGACCCCACAATTGCGGCGATGTATCCCGAGGTGGCAAGCAGTGAGTTAGTTCTGAGTAGAGCTCCGCCAGGAACCCAGTCAGGCAATGCGGAACTCAGCGATACCGTGAATGTGAGAGACGCGCACGCATAAATGAACAGGACAGCGAGCAAGCCAATGAATCCAAGGACGGCGAGCGCGGGCACGAGCATCAGAGTACAAACGATTCGAACCGTATCACACAACACCGCGAGCGCACATCGATTCATCCGATCAGCCAGCATCCCCGCCACTGGACCGAAAAGAGCCGCAGGCAGCAGGTAGCACAACCCAATGAGCGCGATTTTGCGGCCAGGCTCAGCGGAGCTGGTGGCCATCCAGACAATGGCCACCAGCTGCACCGCGTCCCCGGCCCCGGATGCTGTCCGGCTCACGACGAGCGGGACGAGCACACGTCGGCCTATATCCAAGCTCGCGGTTGACGGTTGAAGCCGCTGCGCCGGATCAGCCGATGACAACTTGAGGGATCTGTTGCTCGATCTTGGAGAATGGCTCGTGGTCCCCAGTCCCCAGAACTGGATGCGGCAACCTCTGGAATTCTCGACGATAGATTTCCATCAGTCGAGAGTACTGCGCTCGATCAAGTATCTTATCGAGACCCATCCACGCCTCAACAAACTCCTCCTCGGCACGGGCCATGATGGACCGACGTTGGTCGAGTAAAGCCGTGATTCGGGTTGGCTCTGGAGGGTGGTTCATCAGTGCCAGATCAATTTCACGACCCAGCTCCGCCGCCGGCTCGACCAGTTCAATATACCTTTGGCGCCAACGCCCGCAGTAGTCCAGCACGTGAGTGACCTGCTCATCGGACAGCTCGACCTCCTTCCGGTGCATCAGGAGGCGCACCCCAAGGTCAGCCTGGGTGATGTACTGCATTGCGGCGACAGCGTGATTAAGTATGCACATAAGAAATCCCCGACTTACGACAGTGGTTCCAGCTAGAAAACTCTACACCGCGCGTAGATACTCAGCCTAGATCCACCGACCGAAATTCTTGTTGATCACCGGATGATCAAGGCTTGGCTTGTTGGCCATCGGATTGTGGTGTGGTATGGGTGATCCGCTGGTCTGCCCAGCTTTTCCCGCGATGGGGTTTTGGTCGGTCCCGTGGGGAAGGGTGGGGTGGTCGACCGCGGCGAGCCCTCGGCGTGTCGCCCGTCGCACGCCGCCCGGGGGTGGCCTACGGGGACCCACAAGTGTCTGGCTCCGCGGACCTGACGTGCTGATCGAAGCCGGTAACGGCGAGCACCAGCTGTACCAGCGGTGGGATCCGGTCGAAGCCGATAGTCTTGCCGCGCTCCTGAGCGGCCTCGTAAAGGCGCAGGAGACTGCGCAGGCCGGCGGCGGACAGGAACGTGACGCCGGCAAGATCGATTTGGATTCTGCGCGTTCGCCTATCCGTGACGCAGCCGATCACGCAGTAGTAGAGCTGGTCGCAGGTGGCCAGGTCGATCTCGCCCTGGCAGGTGACGAGGACTCGAGTACCGTCACGTTGCGTGTGTACGACAAGCTGGTCGCCCATACTCTGCCTCGGGTCGGTGGCGTCCTTCTCAGCGGTGTGACGTCCGTGGCGGCGGGCCTCACTGTCGGTGTGCATGGTCAATCGCGCGGCTGACTGCTTTGCCTGGGTAAACGAGATCGGCGGCGATGTCGCGTAGCTTGCGGCGGCGCCAGGGGTGGGTTGGACTGATACCTATTTCACTGCGGCATGAGGTGAAGTAGATAGCAGCCGACGCGAACATCGGCCGGCGCCGAAAACGAAGCCACACCTGCCCACGCACGATCCGGTGCGGAAAGAAAAAGAAAAAGGACACTCTCGACGAGAGACGCTGATCGGGTTGGCTCAGAATCCGTGGAAGACAGCCCTACATACCGACGGTGCATCACGACGTCTGCCAGGCTCATGCGGGCCAGCGGTTGCGCAGGGTCTGGGACGGGGTTTCGCTGTAGGTGGCGCGGTAGTGGGCAGCGAACACGCTGGGGCGGCCGTAGCCCCAGCGCGCGGCGATCTGGGTGACAGTGTCCTGGCCTAGGGCGGCGGCGCGCAGTTCGGCGCGGGCGCAGTCAAGACGGACGCGGCGCAGGTGGGCCATCGGGGTGGTGCCCAGGTGGCGACGGAAGGCCAGCTGCACCGTACGGACGGTGACGGAGGCGGCGCGGGCGATGTCGGTGGCGCTGATGTCGCGGTCGGCGTGGGCCTCGATGAACGCGATCGCCCGGCGCAGCGTCTGCGGGTGGGCGTCGTGGCGATCTTCGATCGTGGGATCGGTCAGCGCGGTGTTCGGGAACGTGGCCAGGGCGGTGGCCACCAGCAGCCGCGCCGCGTTCCCCGCGACGAGTGGGTGGGCCATCATCTCCGGGTTGGTGAGCACGTCCTCGTGCAGATGTGCGTATATCGACTTCCAGGCTTGGGCGGTACGAGGCGAGATGGCACCGTAACCGGTGAACCGCACCGACTCCGGCCGTCCTGGCCCGGTTTGCGCAACGTGATCGATCACTGTGGGGTCGATCGTGGCCAGCGCGATCATGCTGTCCTCGACAGTGGCGGTAAAGGAGTGGTCGGGTTGCGCGGCGAGGTACACGTCGCCGGCCAGATACTCGCGTTCTTCACCGTCCGAGTCGTAGCGGATTCGACCGGAGATCAACTGCCCGAAGACATACCGCCGCACAGGCGCGACATTGGCCTGGAACCTCATCCGAAACTCCAACTGGTCCAACCGGACCGGGCCCATCGCTACCGACGTGAGTCGCATCCCGCGCTGCTGGCCGCAGGCCTGGATGCGCACATTCCCGTAGCTGTCGCTGAGGAGTCGCTGAGGAGTCGCTGCGCGGTCTCCATGTCCGTCACGTCGACGACCTGTTCCCCGCTGGCCTGCGTGGGGGAGCCGTCAGGAGGCGCGTGGGTCGGCCCAGACGCCCTGGCCGCGCCGGCATGCTCGGCCAGGGCCTGCTCCAGCGTGGCGAATCTCGGTACCGAGGTGCCGGGATCGGCGCTGTCCAGGACCGTCCGCGCCACTGTGTTGGTGGGCTGGAGCAGCAGCACGCAGCGGATCCCTCGTTCGGCGCTCCCCTGCGCGAACGCGACCAACATCCAGGCCGTGTGCGCAGCGAGGACGTCGACGTCCCGCACATCGAGCACCACCAGCGCCGGCGGCGGGACGTCGGCCGTGGCCTTCCGCAACGCGCGGGTGATCTCGGCCGACGCGGCGTTCCCTGCGGCATCGGACAGCGCCAGGACCAGCGCCTGATCCGTCCGCAGGGGAATGATCGTCACCTCCACCACGATCATCAGTCCCTTCCGATAACGTGGGCGAGCGCAGGGGTGACGATCCTCGCCGTGAGCGCCGGTGTCCATCGCGGTGGTCATTCGGCTCAGAGTTCCTCGCCGCTGTCGGCCGGATCGGACTTGGTATCCGGATCGATCCTGGGTGTGGTGGTCGATGTTGACCAACGTCATGATCATGTCGACGCTGGTGCCGGTGGAGCCCGCGATGAGAATCTCGCGTTCAACCGTCGCCGCGGTCGCCCCGTTGACCGGCCCGTCGATCCGGATCCGGAGACCCAGTGCGGATGGCTGGTCCAGGACCAGGAGCGGACCGGCCTGGGCGGGGCGTGTCACGGGGAGCCGAAGGGCAACTCGCCGGGGGTGAGCAGACGAGCGGCGCGGGTCAGCCGGTGGTCCACGACGGCGGTGGTGCCGGCCCCGTTGTGATCGACGTGCAGCGTGTCCACCAGTTTGGCGGTGACCAGCAAACCCAGCCCTCAGTCGGTGGACGGCTGCGGGTCACGCCTCGCTGGGCCCGTGGCGGGCGGTCATCGCCCGGCGTTCAAGCGGATGAGTTCAAGCGCGTCATCGCCTCGAGCCGAGGCCTCCCACAGTCGATCCCACAGCGCTCGATATCGGCCGACGCCTCCAGTGTCGTGGACCTGCTCGCGGCCATGGACCAGTTCCATGCTCACGAACTCGCCGCCGTCGGGTCGGGTGTGCAGCGCGAAGTTGTTGTGGGGTAGGGCGACCATCACGGTGTCGGGCAGCACCGCGAGCTCGACGGTCTCCAGCCCGGCGATCTGGGTCAGCCGATCGAGCTGGCCGGTCATGACTCCCGGTGCGGGCGAGCGCCGCAGCACCGCCTCGGCGATCAGGAACCGGAACACCCGGCCCGGGTCGTAGAGGATCTGCTGCCGTTGCAGGCGCCCGGCGATAGTGGCTTCGACGTCCAGCTCGGGCTGATCGACCAAATGGAGCACCGCGCGCGTGTAGGCGGAGGTCTGCGCCAGACCGGGGATTATCGTCTGCTGGAAGTTCTCGACCACCGTCGAGTCCTGCTCCCGCTCGGCGACCTGGGCTTGCAGGTTCCCACCGGCGTGCGACAGCAGGTCGGACCAGCGGGTGGTCTCGGTGTAGGCGGCCTCGGCCAGCGCGCGCACCCGCTCGCGGGTGTCGGTGTCGGCGTCGACCGCGTCGAGCCACTGCTCGAGGATCCGCTGGTCCGGCGGTGGCCCGATGCCGTTGCGCATCCGGGAGACGGTCGAGTGGTTGATCGGCTCGCCCTTGCGGTTGCGCAGTTTCAGGGCGATCGCCCGGTTGGTCAACCCGGCGCGGGCCATCGCCCGACCGAGCTCGGAGCCGAGCTGTCTACGCACTCGGCTCGGCTCCTGTCGCTCAGGCATTATGAGCCGCCAGATAAACGTTGAGCGGGATCGCGGCTTGCTCGACGAGGCGTTTGGTCGTCGCCATGGCCGCAAGCCGAGCGGTCGCGGTCACATGCTCACGCCCAATGAGCCGGCCACCCTCGTCGTAGTGCATGAGCACTCCGCGTGGGTGGTCGGTGTCGGAATCGAACAGCCAGAAGTCCGGTCCGAGGCGCTCGAGCTCCGGGTGATCGGCCAGGTCCACCAGACCGATCCGTTCGCCGACGGCCTGAGACTCGACGTAGCCGACCAGCTCATAGCGCAGGTACTCGCTCAGCGGGTGACGGATGAGGTGGGCTCGGCTCCACGACTTGCCCTGTGCGGTGGACATGGCGATACGACGCAGCCACGGGCTCGTTCGAACGCTGCGTTCGGGCCGGGGCTCGCCCTGGCGGAAGGCCCACAGTCGCGCGTCCTCGGCCCCCACTGCGTAGCCCGGCAGGGTCTCAAGACGGAACGCGGTGTGGGTGAACTCATCGAACAGCGCGTCGAACGACGCCGAATCCATCAAAACCGGATCTTACCTAGGAGCAGGCGAAACTCCGACTCGGCCATCCAGGAGATGTGCTCGGACGCCGCTCCAGGACACTCGGCGCCTTGGATTCCGATCAGTCCGGTGTCGGTGTCTCGCAGGATCTTCGGACAGTCCCCGTCCTCGCAGCTGGGCAGCCGCGCTAACACGAGGTAGGCCATGTGGTGCACCACCTTTCGTTGTGGTTCCAGATGTTGCCCATGGTTCCCGCCTCGTTACTCAGTCAACCGTATGATGCAAAATGTTGCAAAATGTGCTTTCCATTGCACGATAGAGCAGGCCCTGATTCGTGATGGACGGGAGGCGCTGTGGCCGATATGGATGCCCGGACTCGCCTCACGGCTGGGTCGGGGAACACGGGGACCGGCGATCCCGTCGCCCGGGCCGCGGAATTTCTGGCCCGGTTCGGCGATCCGGCGTCGGTACGACGACTGTGGCAACGCCCGGCCCGGACCCGGCCGGGCGTTGCCACAGCTGCCGCACGCCGTCCGGAGCAGCGCTAACCTGGCCCTGCTGCCTGCGCGACATCGCCGAGCAGGCGCTGGACTCGGGCAAGACCGCTGAACGTGTCTGACTCGATGTTGATGCTCCGCTCGGGACCGTGGCCGTCGAGCCGTTCGGCGCGGCGGGCTTCCTGGCCGCGTCTGAGATGGCCTGGCAACTCGCCACCGCTCGGGCTCGGGGTCACCCAGTCCAAGGTGACGCGACCGCCGGGAGCTGGTGGCCACCGCAGGCGAGGTCAAGTCGGGGATGCGTCGGGTCGTGGTAGCCAAGGCGGTCGCACCGGCGGCGAACTGTTTGACGACGACCTTAACTACGTCCTCGAGTTCGGATCCAACGAGGCGGCTTCACCGGGTCCCGGGCAGGGTCTCCACCCCCAGCTCGAGGACGATGTTCCACGGCCTTCTGGCTGGCTCAACGGCGCGGACAGCACGCCATGACCAGCCCTGGGCCCTCAATGTCACAGCCACAGCCACCGACGTTCGGGATGCTGCTGTGCCTGGCCGACTATCGCGTTCACGCCATGTCTGAGCCCGACGAGTCTTACCCGCAGGCGGTGTGCGGTGTACGCACCGTGCCGGCCATCGGGATGCCCGGCGCGATCAGCGTGTGCTGCCGCTTTCTTGCCGCGCTACCCGAGGAC
>JAFASX010000156.1 GCA_019244295.1 Pseudonocardia sp. | reverse complement strand
GTGGCTCTACCGGTGTGGTCAGCGTCCTGCAGCCCGATGGGTCACAACGCCAAGTCCAGGTCCAGCTCGGCATGGTCGGCGACGGCGTCACCCAGGTCCTCTCCGGCCTACGCGAAGGACAACGCGTCGTCGTCGCCCAGTCCTAAGACAAGCGCGTAGCCTCAAACGCTCCAGCCCAGGGCACTCTGCCTCGGGCCGGAGCGTTTGTGTTTGCCTGCAACCTCAGGGTGTGAGCTGACCGTCGAGATCCGCTCTTGCCCGGCTGCGGCAAGATGGCGGTATGGCACAAGTAATCGTCACCGCCGAACGTGAAGTGGCCGGCTCGGTCGAGCAAGTTCGCGCTGCCTTGGCCGACTATGTCAACACCCGACCCAAGATCCTGACCACACATTTCAGCGACTACTCCGTGCGATCCGGCGGGCACGGCGCCGGTAGTCAGGTGCGGTGGAAACTGGCCCCGACCGAGAAACGGGTACGCGATCAACTGATGAACGTGACCGAACCAGGCGATGGCTCGCTGGTCGAGTCCGACGCCAACTCGAGTATGGTGACCACCTGGACAGTCCGTCCAGCCCGTGACGGGCACAGCACTGTCGGAGTGCGCACCACGTGGAACGGCGCGAGCGGCATCGGCGGATTTTTCGAGCGCATCTTCGCGCCGATGGTTCTGCGGCGGATCTATATCGAGATGCTGGACAAACTGGATGGCGAGCTAGGTCACGGAGCCGCCGGCTGATGCGTCAGCCCTCGGTAAGCCGACGGCGCTGGCCGCCGCCTATTGGTTGCCTACTGGTTGCCGGACGCAATTCCGGCCGGCGCGGCGGCCAGCACCCGATGAATCGCCTCAGCCAGCGCAAGCGCGGTCTCTTCGGTCAGTTCCAGCGCGACTCGAGCGGCCGGCCCCAGTGACGGGTTGAGCACGTCGATGTTGATGGTGTGAGTGTATGGCGCGTGCACCGGGTGGTCGACATAGACAATTGCCTCCCGGCCGGCGAACCAGCCGCATCCGCCCTTGCCGCTACCCGCTACCGAGATCTTTTCGGTCAGGTACGTGCACACGTCAGCTCCCCAGGTGCTTTCCGAAGAAGTCCAGAATCCGCCGCCAGCCGTCGACAGCGGCTTCCGGTCGGTAGGCCGGCCTGTCAACAGCGAAGAAGGCGTGCCCGGCACCCTTGTAGGTGTGAAATTCGTGCGGCTTACCCAGCCGCTCCAGTTCAGCGGCGAATTTCGCTGTCTCCTCCGGGGAGGGGTACTGGTCATCAGCACCAAACAACCCGAGTAGCGGACAGGACAGACTCGGCGCGAGGTGCAGGATCGGCCGTACGGGTGTCGGTAGCCCCTCCGGCGCCTCGTTCACCACGAACGCGCCATAGCAGTCGACGGCGGCTTGCAACGGGAGCGAACAGGCCGCCAGAAACGCCTGCCGCCCACCAGAGCAGTAGCCGATCACGCCGGCCTTGCCATTGCTATCGTCAAGCGCACGCAGGTAGGCGACGGCGCCGGCCACATCTCCGACCAACCGCTCGTCGGGCACTCCACCAGCGGCCCGTACGGCGGCAGCCGCGTCATCCGGGGCCGCGCCAGGGGCTTCTCGGGAGTACAGGTTCGGGCACAATGCCAGGTAGCCCTCGACGGCGAATCGACGCACGATTTCCTTGGTGGCGGCGTCATATCCGGGCATGTGGTGGATCACCACAACGGAGCCTCGACCACCGATCACGGCATCGACCAGACGGGCTAAGTATGCCTCGATCTCGTGGCCTCCGTGGCCGGTGATGGTGATGGTCTGGGCTCGCATCGCATCGGTCATAATGCCATCCTCTCGCTGTGACGGGTCCGGCGCGCGGCTAGGGCTGGCCCAGACGCTCCCATCCGTCGACGAGCCCGGTGGTAGGCCGCTGGCCGGCCAACGCTGGTCCGCCACGGCACGCCCGTGCCCGGCGCGGAACACCCGCTCAACGTCGCTGAGAGAGCTCACCACCGATCGGACCTCTCACGGCAACCTCACCTCGTGACAGCGACGCCAGCGCGCCGACCGCCGCCATCACCGCGGCCGCGGTGAACACCGCAACCAGTCCGTGGTGGAACGGAGCGGAGATCAACTCGGGAAAGAAGCTGGTACCGGTTAGCTTGGCGGCTTGGCCGGATGGCAGCGCGGCCAAGGTCGAGGGGTCGAGCAGGTGCTCGACCGGGTTGGCACCCAGGAACGCCGCGAACAGCGTGCTCACCGGCGGCAACGTCGCGAATCGTGCGGCCGCCGACGGCGGCACGCCCGCCTCGGACAACCCAGCGGCAAGCGCGTTCGGTAGCGTGCTGGCCAACCCGGCCACCATGAGCGTGAAGAACACCCCGATGGACAGGGCCGTGCCCGAGTTCTGGAAGGTGGCTCGCATTCCGGATGCGACCCCCCGCTCGGTGCGGGCCACGCTGCTCATCAACGCCGAGGTGTTGGGCGCGGAGAACATGCCCTGCCCGATCCCGCTGAGCCCCAACAGAATGGCGAACACCGGGTAGTGAAAGTTCACCGGCATGGTGAGCAAACCGATGAACGCGCCGGCCATCAACGCCAGGCCAACCGTGGACAACAGGCGAGCCCCGAACCGATCGGAGAGGTAACCCGCGCTCGGACCGGCGACCAAGAAGCCGGCCGTCAACGGCAGCATGAACACCCCGGCCCACAGCGGCGTGGACTCGAAGGAGTACCCGTGCAGCGGCAGCCAAATGCCCTGCAACCAGATGATCAACATGAACTGCAAGCCGCCCCTAGCTATGGCGGTGAGCAGAGCGGCCAGGTTACCGGCGGCAAACGCCCTTACCCGAAACAGCCCGAGCCGGAACATCGGTTCGGCGACCCGGGTCTCGACGAACACGAACGCCACCAGCAGCAGCAAGCCAAGCGCCACCCCGGCAACCACCCACGGATTGGTCCAGCCTGTGGGGCGGCCACCGTAAGGCTGAATACCGTAGGTAATCGCGGCGAGCAACACCGCCGTTCCGGCGGCGAAGGTGACGTTGCCCAACCAGTCCATCTTGGCTCGCTGGCCGGTATTGACTTCGCGCAGGCTGCGGTAGGACCACACAGTGCCGAATAGTCCGACCGGCACGTTGATCCAGAACACCGCGCGCCAGTCGAGCTCGGCGAGCAACCCACCGGCGAGCAAGCCGAGGAACTGGCCGGCCAGCGCGCTGATCTGGTTCACCCCGAGCGCCATGCCTCGCTGCTCGGCGGGGAAGGCGTCGGTGAGAATCGCCGCCGAGTTGGCGGTGAGCATGGCACCGCCAACGGCCTGTACGACCCGCCAGCCGATGAGCCACAGCGCCCCGGAATCACCGTGCAGCGGGTCGAAGGACAACGCGACCGACGCGCAGCTGAAGATCACGAATCCGCCGTTGTAGATGCGCACTCGGCCGTACATGTCGCCCAGCCGCCCGAGCGAGACCACCAGCACGGCCTGTACCAGCAGGTAGCCCAGTATCATCCACAGCAGATAACCGATGTTCCCTGGTGCCAACGGGTCCAAGCCGATACCCCGGAAGATCGCCGGCAACGCGATGATCACGATCGAGCCATCCACCGCGCTCATCAACACACCCAGCGTCGTATTGGACAGCGCAACCCAGCGGTAGCCGTTGCCGATCTTGACGGCCACCCGCTCCTCGGTCGCCGTCGCCGGAGACCCTAAGATATTAGTTAGCACACCTACTTAAGTTACCCGCTCACCCGATCGAGTGCAAACCGCCGCCGCGGCCCCTGCGTGTGAGCCGCGAGTCAGTATTTGCGGGCCGTCTTGTGCTTATCGTGCGCGTGGAGGTCGCCGAGGTTTTCGAGGTTTTCGATGGCCAACACCGCCGCCCCCACGACTCCCGCGTTGTTGCGCAGTTCGGCCGGGACTATCGGACTGCGGGTCCGCACCAGCGGCAGCCACTCGCTCGCCTCTTTGCTCACCCCGCCGCCGACCACGATCAGATCCGGCCAGAGCAAGTCTTCAACGTGCCGGAAGTACCGGGTCAACCGGTCCGCCCAGTCAACCCAGGACAGATTCTCCCGCTCCCGAGCGGAGTAGGCCGCTCTGGTTTCGGCATCCACCCCATCCAGCTCGAGGTGGCCCAGCTCGAGATTGGGCACCAGGCGGCCACCTACTAGCAAAGCCGAACCGATGCCGGTGCCCAGCGTCGCCACCAGCACCGTGCCGTTGTGCTTGCGGGCCACGCCGTGGCGAACCTCGGCCACCCCGGCGGCGTCGGCGTCGTTGGAGACCCAGGCGATCCGCCCAGTGACCTCGGCGAGAAGCGCGTGCGCGTCGACCCCGATCCACGATTGGTCAATGTTGGCGGCCGTACGCACGATGCCCTGTTGCACCACTGAGGGTAAGGTGCAGCCGAACTTATCAACCCAATCGAAGTGATCCAGCAGCACACGGATCGTGGTGGCCACCGCCTCTGGAGTGGACGGTATAGGAGTGGGCACCCGTAGCCGGTCGGCGGCGAGCTTGCCTTTCTCCAGGTCGACGGGGGCGGCTTTGATCCCGGTGCCGCCAACATCAACGCCAAAACCAAACTGGCGTTGCTTGGTGTTTTTACCGCTCATCGCCAGGACCCTTTCACGCTTTCGTACACCCCGACGGTCCGAGCGGCGATCGCGTCCCAGCCGTATTCCCGCATTGCTCGCTCCCGACCCGCCAGGCCCATTGCCCGCGCCCGCGCTGGCTTATCCAATAACTCGTTGACCCGCTCGGCGAAACCTTCTTCGAAACTCCTCGGATCAGTATCCAGGTAAGGCACTAACAATCCGGTCACACCATCCACCACGACATCGGGGATACCTCCGACATCGCTGGCTACGACGGCGGTTTGGCAACCCATGGCCTCCAGGTTGACGATGCCTTGCGGCTCGTACACCGAGGGGCAGGTGAACACGGTTGCCCCGGAAAGCAGCTGCACGAGATGCTGCCTCGGCAGCATCTCGGAGATCCAGAACACCCCGCCGCGGCTGGCTCGAAGCTCGTCAACCAACCCGCGGAACTCGGCGTCGAGCTGCGGGGTGTCCGGCTCGCCCGCGCACAGCACCACCTGCGCTTCGGGGCGGAATTTCGCGGCCGCCTTGACCAGATGGGGCACGCCTTTCTGCCTGGTCACCCTGCCCACGAACAGCACGGTCGGCCGATCCGGGTCGATGCCGTATTCGGTCCAGGCGTCCCGGGCGTCGGTGTAGGCATACAGTGTCGAGTCGACACCGTTCGGCACTACCCACACCTTCGCCGGGTCCACCGCCGGGTAGCAGGAAAGCACATCGGCCCGCATCCCGTAGCTCACCGCGATGATCGCGTCAGCGGATTCCAGCGCCGTCCGTTCGGCCCACCTGGATACTGCGTAACCACCGCCGAGCTGCTCGACTTTCCACGGCCGCAGCGGCTCCAGCGAGTGAGTGGTGACCACGTGCGGAATACCATACAACAGCTTGGCCAGATGCCCGGCCAGGTTGGCGTACCAGGTGTGGCTGTGCACCAGGTCTCGGTCGGCCACTGAGGCGGCCATCGACAGGTCGATGGACAGCGCGGCCAGTACCGAGTTCGCGCCGGCCAACCCGGGGTCGTGGGTGTGTCCCCGCGCCCCGGGTCGATCAGCACCCCAACACTGCACCGTGAGGTCGAGCAGCCTCCGTAGCTCGCGAGCCAGGAAATCAACGTGCACTCCAGCGCCGCCATAGACGTTCGGCGGATACTCCCTGGTCAACAGGCCGACCCTCATCATCGGGCCGCCAAAACTGAAGCCACCAGCTCCCGCGCCTCACCCTGGAGGTCAGCCAGGTGCTCCGGCCCGGCGAAACTCTCGGCGTAGATCTTATAGACGTCTTCGGTGCCGGAAGGACGGGCGGCGAACCAGCCGGACTCGGTGACCACCTTCAGCCCGCCCAGCGGCGCGCCGTTGCCGGGAGCGGCGGTCAGCTTCTGGACGATCTTCTCGCCGGCCAGCTCGGTGGCGGTGACGTCAGCCGGAGACAACAGCGCCAACCGCGATTTCGCCTCGCGGGTGGCAGTCACGTCGACGCGCGCATAGCTCGGATCGCCGTAGCGCTCGGTCAGTTCGCGGTAGCGCTGGCTAGGAGTGAGTTGAGTTATCGCGATGATCTCGGCGGCCAGCAGGGCCATGATGATGCCGTCCTTGTCGGTCGTCCACACCGTACCGTCGGTACGCAGGAACGACGCCCCGGCGCTCTCCTCTCCGCCGAAGCCGATCCCCTGCTCACCGGCCGCGTCCAGCAGCCCCGGCACGAACCACTTGAAGCCAACCGGTACCTCCAGCAGCCGCCGACCCAGCCCTTCGGCCACTCGGTCGATCATCAACGAGCTGACCGCGGTCTTGCCCACGCATGCGCCGGCCGGCCAGCCCGTTCGGTGGCGGTAGAGGTAGTCGATGGCTACCGCGAGGAAATGATTGGGGTTCATCAAGCCGCCGTCGGCGGTCACGATGCCGTGCCGGTCGGCATCGGCGTCGTTGCCGGTGGCCACCTGGAAATCGGCTTTGCGAGCCACCAGCGAGGCCATCGCGTACGGTGACGAGCAGTCCATCCGGATCTTGCCGTCCCAGTCCAGGGTCATGAACCCGAACCGGGGGTCGACGTCCGGGTTGACCACGGTGAGCTCCAACCGGTATCGCTCGGCGATCGCACCCCAGTAGCCCACCGAGGCGCCGCCAAGCGGGTCAGCCCCGATCCGTACGCCAGCGGCCCGGGTAGCGTTCAAGTCAAGCACCGAATCCAGGTCGTCGACGTAGTGTCCAAGGAAGTCATACCGGCGCACATACTCTGAGTCATTCAGCGCTTTCTCGACGGGCATCCGGCGCACCCCGGTAAGCCCGGCTTCGAGCAGCTCGTTGGCCCGGCCGGCGATCCAGCGGGTGGCGTCTGTATCCGCCGGACCACCATGCGGTGGGTTGTACTTGAAACCGCCATCCGGCGGCGGGTTGTGCGACGGCGTGATCACCACACCGTCGGCCCGCTCGCCCGAGGGTGAAGGACGCGCGTTGTAGGTCAGGATGGCATGCGACACGGCCGGCGTGGGTGTGTATCCGCCGGTCATGTCGAGTAACACCGTGACCTCGTTGGCCGCGAACACCTCCACCGCGGTAGCCAAGGCCGGCTCGGACAGCGCGTGGGTGTCTCGGCCGATGAACAACGGGCCGGCAACGCGGTGAGCGGCACGATACTCGCAGATCGCCTGGCTGATGGCCGCGATGTGATCGTCATTGAAGGTGGCGGTCAGCGATGAGCCCCGGTGACCGGATGTGCCGAACGCCACTCGCTGCTCGGCGATCGACGGGTCGGGCCGGATCTCCCGGTATGCCGCGTTCAGCTTGTTGACGTCAATGAGATCTTCCGCGCTCGCCGGGCATCCGGCCCGTGGATGGACGGCCATACGCTGCCTCCCGCTGTGGTTAATGCCCGTAGCCCTGGTGACCAACCGGCCTCCGCACGCATCAAGCGAGGCAATCGTGCCAGGTCCGAGGCCAATTCGCGCATCATTACAGATCACCACTCGGCGTTGGGTCGACCGCAAGGGGGCTGAGCGGATCCCGCTACCGCACCGTCACCGGCAGCGCGGAGGGGCCACGGAGGTTGAGCCGGCCGTTCCAGGCCACCTCGCCATCCAGCGTGAGGGTGGGGAACCGCCTGATCAGCCGGGAGATCGCGACCCGGCCTTCCAACCGGGCCAGCGCGGCGCCAAGGCAGTGGTGCGGGCCGCCGCCGAAGGAAAGGTGCGCTTTGGCGCTTGGCCGATCCACCCGCAGCTCGCCAGCGTCAACACCCCAGAACAACTCGTCCCGGTTCGCTGAGGCCAGCCCGGCCAGCACGAACGACCCGGTGGGGATCTCTTTGCCGCCCACCGGGTAGGGCGCGAGGGTGATCCGACGGCTCATCTGCACCGGGCTGTCGTAGCGCAGCAGCTCCTCGATCGCGTTCACGTCCAGATCGGGGCGCTCCCGCAGTAGCATGGCCTGTTTCGGATTGCGCAACAGTGCGAGGGTGCCGTTGGCGACAAGGTTGACCGTGGTCTCGTGCCCGGCCACGTAGAGCAGCACGACCTGGGCGACCAGCTCTTCGTCGCTGAGGTTGTCCCCGTCCTCTTCGGCGTTGATCAGCGCCGTGAGCAGGTCGTCGGCGGGCTGACGACGCTTCGCGGCGATCACCTCGGCAATGCGATGGGAAATCTCGTCCTCGGCCCGCTCGATCTCGGCGATCCGCGCGGGGTCAATGACCGGCTCCAGCGAACCGACTAACACCCCAGCCAGTTCGCGCAGCCGAGCATGGTCGGTTTCGAGCATGCCGAGCAAGTCGCAGATAACGGTAAACGGCAATGGATAGGCCAGCGCGTCGATCAAGTCGGCGCCGCCGGCCTTCGCGATTCGATCCAATTCAGTGTCAACCAGTTCGACCACCCGAGGCTCCAGCGCGGCGACTGAGCGAACCGTGAACGCCTTAGCCACCAACTTGCGCAACCGCGTGTGATCGGGCGGGTCGCGGTCCAGCATGGACATCCCGAGCGCGCGGCGCATCCCTTCGGCCACGGTCACCTCGTACATCTCGGTCAGCGAGCTGGCGGCGGCGTTGCGGTCCTCGACGGAGTTTTTCGAACGCAGCAGGTTGGTGACGTCACCGTAGCGTCCGATCATCCAGAAACCCAACGGGTGTTGGTGCACCGGATCGGCCACGCGCAGCTGAGCGTAGTGCGGGTACGGGTCGTCGGCGAAGCCCGGCGCAAACGGGTTGTACACGAATCCTGCGCCTGCCGGGTCGGTGTCCACAGTCTCGGTCATAGCGTTGCCACCTTTCGGAGCGAACAATGAACATACTACGAGTATGTTTTAGGCTTCCCGGATGTCGGCTGTCAAGACTGCCGATTAGGCGCCCGCGCGCGGGCGTAACCACACGCCGTATTCCTGGAGTAGCGCAGGTTTATGGGTGGGGGTGCAGCGGTCTTGGGTCGACTGGGACGTGATCCGAAAGGCACGCCAGCACGGCGTGACCGGGGGGTCGGTGTGAGCAGGCGCACCGCTGCTCAGCCAGACTTACGTGTGGTCGGTGACGACGTCTACCCGGACTGGGAGGCGGTGTATCGAGACAACGTCGAGCGGGTGTACGGCTTGATGTTCGCCAAGGTCGGTAACCGGGCCGATGCGGAAGACCTGACAGCGGAGGTTTTCCTGGCCGCGCTGGGACCCATGCGGATCTCGGCGAGCGTGGGTGAGGTACGGGCGTACCTGTCGGCGACGGCGCGTACGGTGCTGGCTGGACATTGGCGGCGTAACTTCGGCCGGGAGGTCACCATGTTCAGCGATACGCTCGACGTCCCCCAGCCAACCGCCGCCGAGGCGGACCCGGACAATTCGGCCGAACCCACCGCGGCGGCCAGCCTAGCTCAGCGGATGCTGGCCGGGCTTCCCGAGCAGTACCGTCAGGTGCTGCGGCTGCGGTTCCTGCAGGGCTACTCGGTGCGCGAGACGGCGGCCGCTTTGGGCGTCAGCGTGAGCAATGCCAAGGTGCTCCAACATCGGGCGCTGCGCCGGGCCGCCCAACTGAGTCCAGGAGGCGAGCCGTGAGTGAGCGTGGCGTGCGCCGATTCGTCGCCGACCTGCTGAGCGGTCGGCGGCCGAGACGATTCCGGGTCGAGGAGCATGAGGCGGCCGAGCTGGCGGCGGCCATCACCTTGCGGGCGGCCCGGCCGGGCGCCGGCACGCCCCGTGAGGAATTCGTAACCGATCTGCACCACCGCCTTGCCGCCCAGCTCAGAGCACAAACCGACCAGGCTGCCACCCCGTTGGTCAAGCCGATCGATGTCTCCCGGCGGCGGCTGGTGGCGACCGCCGGCATCGCGGCCGGCGCCGCCGCGGTCGGAGCCGGGGTCGACCACGTGCTGACCACGGAGCACGTGACGGGCGCGGTCGGGGGCCAGCCCACGTTGATACCGAACGCCGGGCAGTGGCGCACCGTCGCGGCCAGCGCGGATCTGCCCGAAGGCGGGATGACCGGTTTCGATCTCGGCACGGTGATCGGCTTCGTGACGCGCAGCGGCGGGCGGCTGGCAGCGGTGTCCGGGCTGTGTACCCATCTGGGCTGCCGATTAGCGCTGAACGCGCCGGCCCGGCGACTTGACTGCCCGTGTCACAACACGAGTTTCGCCCTGAGCGGCCAGTTACTGCGCTACCAACTGGCCGTACCACCCGCTCCGCTGCCGCGTCTGGAGGTCCGGGAAAGCAACGGGATGGTGCAGATCTTCGCCCCGCCAGCGCCGAGTGCGTGAGCCCGGCGTGGGTGTAACCCCGGTGCCTATCTATCGGTGAGACTCGCCGACCGGCGGGTCCGCTGATACCGGCTCAGCCGAGCCGAACACGAGGGGTTCATCCGCTATGCGACTACCTAGGCTTCTGTTCGCCGTAGCCACTTCGGCGACGCTGCTGTTCGCCGGCCACGACACCGCCGCCAACGCCGATCAGCCCGCCGTCACCGCGGCACCGACAACCGCAATGGCGGATATGGCGGATATGGCGTCGAAAATCGCGGCGCCTGGACCGGCCGACGCACCGGTGGCCACCAACGCGGTGACGATCCAGAACTTCGCGTACTCCCCGGCCACCGTGACCGTCAAGGCCGGCACCACCGTCACCTGGACCAACAAAGACCAGGACCCGCATACCGTTACCTCGATGAACGGCGGACCGCTTCAGTCACCGACGCTGAACACCGGCGACTCGTTCCGTTACACGTTCAAGACGCCGGGCCGGTTCGAGTACCTGTGCACGATTCACCCGTTCATGACCGCCACCGTGGTGGTGACCCCGTGACCGCCCCTGACCACGGCTCCGGCCAGCCGGAACAGCCAGACGAGCCAACTCGACCAGGAGGCATGAGCCGCCGCCAGTTGCTGCGCCACAGTGCGTGGTTCGGCGCGGCGGTGGTACTGGCGGTGGCCAGCGGCGAAGTGATCAGCCACGTCGACGGCACCGCCACGACGGCCGCCGTTCTCGATGACCCACATGCGTTGCGGTTCGCGCAGGTGTCTGACAGCCACATCGGCTTCACCGGCAGCGCGAACACCGACGTCACCGGTTCGTTCTCCCGCGCGATCACTCAGATCAACTCGCTGGGCTTCCGCCCGGACTTCGTGATGCACACCGGCGATCTCACCCACCTGTCCACCCAGGCCCAGTTCGACCAGGTCAAGCAGATGATGGGTGGGCTACGCGCGGGTGGGGTGTTCACGGTACCCGGCGAACACGACTCGGTGGGTGATCACGGCCAGAAGTACCGGGCGTTGTTCGGCGCCGGATCCAAAGGCGACGGCTGGTACAGCTTCGACATCAAAGGCGTGCACGTGATCGCGCTGGTCAACACCCTCGCGCTGGAGAAGCTGGGGCACCTGGGGACCGATCAACTCGACTTCATCCAGCACGACGTCGCCGGGCTATCCGGCGACACGCCAATCGTGGTGTTCAGCCACATCCCGCTGTTCGCTATGTACCCCACGTGGGGGTGGGGCACCGACGACGCGGCCCAAGCCCTGTCCTACCTTCGGCGGTTCTCCTCGGTCACGTGCCTAAACGGTCACGTCCACCAGCTGTTCTCCAAGACCGAAGGCAACGTCACGTTCCACAGCGCCACCACCACGGCTTACCCCTTGCCGCACCCCGGGCAAGCCCCGGCGCCGACCCCGCAGACGCTGCCGGCCGGGCAGCTCGGCGCGGCCCTCGGCATCCGCGAGGTCACCTACCAACCCGGACAACCCGGCCTCGCGGTTAAAGATCGGAGCCTGGCATGGCCACCCGCCTAGCAGCGGCCCCTACGATGGGGCTACTTCGGATCGGGGCGGCGCTGTTGCTCGGGTTCAGCGGCTATCTGCACGCGGAGCTCTACATCCACGGTTACCGCGTCATCCCGGAGATCGGGCCGACGTTTCTGCTGCAGGCCAGTGGCTCCTTCGCGGTGGCTGTGCTGTTGCTCGGGAGCGGGCGGGCGATCCCGCGGCTGGGCGCGGCCGCGCTCGCCGGTGGGGCGCTGGTCGGATTCGTGCTGTCCCGGACGGTCGGGGTGTTCGGCTTCATCGAGCGCGGGTTCAACCCCGCGCCCGAGGCGCTGTTCAGCGTCCTAGCCGAGGTCGGGACGCTGGTCCTGCTGGCTATTCCGCTGGCACTGCGGGGTCTGTCGAAGTGCCGGGTGGTGGTCAGCCGCTGGCGGCTCACGCCACGCAGCCGCGGTTAGCACGTTGTAACTAATTCGTCACCCGCCGATGAGGTGGTTCACGCACCCTTAAGTGGGTAGTACATCTAGATGTGGAACTTAGACCAGGAGGGGGAACGATGAACCACGAGAAGACACAGCCTCAGGACATGCTTGTCCAGGACCCGCGCGAGCCCAACGCTTTTAACTGGGATCTCATCGGTCATGAATTGCGCAGGGTCGCCGCGGTGCTCAGTGCCATGCCGGACTGGTGCCCAGTCACTACGCTAGCCCAGGAGACCGAGGCGTACCGCATGCTGATGTTCGGTTTGGACGACGAGCAGCGGATGGTCCACCACATGCTCATCCAGGCGGGAGTGCTCGATGCGTGATCCTGACGCCGTGGTCGTCCGGCGGGCGTGGGTGCATTGCCCGCGATGCACCGACCACACCAGCTGCCAGTCCTGCGAGGCAGGACACTGTTGCGAACGCCATTGGCGTTTTCTGCTGGAGTCCGAGGGCAGGTACCTGTTCCTGCAGTGCCCCAGATGTCGGTACCGATGGTGGCACGACACCCGCTTCGGCGTCGGCGGACGTCTAGTCGGCATGGCGGACCTGCCCGGCTTCCCGCCTGACGAGGCTCAGGTCGCCTAACCCTTCCACTTCGCATGGCCAGTTCGCATAGCCAGCGTGGTTCTTCGCACACCGCTGGCGGTATGCGAAGAACACGCGTTTGCGAAGTCGAGCGGGAACCCAGCGAGCGGGAACCCAGGGCTCAGGCGGCGCGGGTCTCAGCCACTGACGCGCGCAGCGACTCCGGTACGACGAACCGCGAACCGTACTTGGCGGCCAGTTCGTCGGCCCGGCGCACGAATCCGGCGCGACCGCCGGGGTAGCCGTCGATGTACTGCAGAACACCGCCGGTCCACGGCGGGAAACCGATGCCGAAGATGGAGCCGATGTTCGCGTCCGGCACCGAGGTCAGCACGCCCTCGTCCATGCACTTCCAGGTTTCCAGCGACTCCACGAACAGCATCCGCTCGGAGAGCTCGGCAAGCGAGACATCGTGCCGCCTCGCCCCGAACACGTCCCGCAAACCCGGCCAGAGACCAGCTCGCTTGCCGTCGACATAATCGTAGAAACCCGCGCCGGTCGACTTCCCCCGCCGGTCGAATTCCTCGATCATCCGGTCAATAATCACCTCGGCTGGATGCTGTGTCCAGATACCGCCGGCCGCTTCGACGGCCGCTCGGGTCTCTTCGCGGATCTTTTGCCCGAGCGTCAAGGTGAGCTCGTCTGTCAGCTGCAGCACCGGAGTCGGGTAGCCAGCCTGCGAGGAAGCCTGCTCGATGGTTTGCGGGTCGATGCCTTCGGCAAGCATCGCGATGCCCTCGCTGACGAACGTGCTGATGACCCGGCTGGTAAAGAAACCCCGGCTGTCATTGACCA
>JAFASX010000120.1 GCA_019244295.1 Pseudonocardia sp. | reverse complement strand
TCGGTCGGGATCTCGGCAAAAGCGGCTAGCGCCTCGGCGCGATCGTGCGCGTCCAGCGTCGGCCGGAAACCGAAGAAGGTCGACGGCCGGCAGCTGGCCACGCAGCGCGCGCTGGCCGCGCAAGCACCAGCGTCCGCCCGTGCACCGATCAGCAGCCAGCGCACTCCCGGTTCCAGCGCCTTCGGATAGCGCACCAGCACCGCTCGACGATCGAACCGGGCCGAGGCAGCCAACTTTGCTTCGGCCCGGCGCACCAGGGCCAGCATCCGAACGGACAGCCCCAGCGTGGTACTGGCCAGACCGCCGACCGCGGTGGAGATCAGGGCCAGCCCGGCCACTCGCCGCGCAACCAGCTCCGGATACCGCTGCGCTAGCGCCATGGCGGTCATGCCGCCCATCGAGTGCCCAGCCAGCACCACCGGGCCGACCGGTACCCGGTGCGTGATCAGCTGCGCCAGGTCGTCGGCAAGCGCGTCGATGGTCATGTCCGCCTTAGCCACCGCGTCGCTGCGACCATGACCCCGGTGGTCGTAGCGAACCACCCGCAGCGGCGGGTGTCCTGGCGCGGTGAGCACCCGGGTCACCGGAGCCCAGCTGCGGGTATCCAGCGTCCAGCCGTGGATCAGCACCAGGGTGATCGGAGCGTCCAACGGACCGTCCACCTCGATATGCAGCCGCACACCGGCCGAGGTGCGAAAGCTCGACTCGCCCATCAGACCAGGTACGCCATGCGCCACAGCCGCTCGCTCGGGCCACCGATCATGCCCTGGTCGCGCAGGAACGGGACCACCTTGCGCGCCATCCAGCGAATCGTCTGCTGATGGTGTGGGTTGGCCTCGGCTACCTTGCGGGCGTGCCGAGGATCCAGCCCCACGGCACGGTAAACCCGCGGGTGGATCAGGTTGGTGGCGATCACGTAGGCCGCGACGGCGGTCAACCAGCGAGCGGACTCCCGCCGAGGCCCACCGCGTGTCAGGGCGATCCGGGCCAGCTCCTCGCGCGCGAACCTCACATGCCGGGCCTCTTCCGTGACGTGGATCTTGCTGATCATCCGCGTCAGCGGCTGCACCGTCTGGTCCTTCATCATCTCGCGCTGCAGCTGGTCAGTGATCTCCTCGGCGACCAGTGTGGCCCCGAACATGGCCGGACCGGCCGCGATCGTCTTGTACAGCCGGCCGGCTTGGTGGGTGTGCCAGCGCGGCGGGTAGTCCGGTACGCCGTAGCGCTCGGTCATCCGGGCGAACATGACCGAGTGCCGACACTCGTCGGCGATCTCAGTCAGCGCGTACTGGATGTGCTGGCTGCGCGGATCACGGTCGTAGGCGTAGCGCAGCAGCATCTGCATCAAGATGATCTCGAACCACAGCCCGACCCGGGCGATGCTGCACACCTCGTGGATGGACAGCGTGATCCGCTGCTCCTCGGTGAGCTGATCCCACAGCGGTGTGCCATAGAGCGACACCCGGTGCGCCGGCATGCCGTACAGGCCCTCGGCCAGCGGCGCGCCCCAGTCGATGTCCAGGTTCGGTTCGTACGAGTGCTCTAGCGAGCTGCGCAGCAACCGCTGGGCGGTCGCTTCCCGATCGGCGGCCTTCCGCAACACGGTGGCGCCCATGCCGTGCTCCTCTCTGAGCGCACCCTCTCCAGCTTGACATTTCCAGCTTGACGTTACCGGAGGTAACTGTTACCCATGGTAATGTGCGAACCGAAGCTGTCAAGACCTTTAGTAGCGCTCAGACGGCCCGGTGGGCCGGGCACCGGGCGCAACGCAGGGAAGAATTCATCAAGGCCGCCATCACGGCCATCCGGGAACACGGCCCCGGGGTTTCGGTGGCCGCGATGGCGGCCGCCGCCGGAGTGACCAAGCCCGTGCTATATCGGTACTTCACCGACCGGGCCGACCTCCAGCGCGCGGTCAGCGAACGGGCCGCGCAGCTGCTGCTGCACCGGCTGCTGCCGGAGCTGGCCGGCGAGCGGGAACCGGTCGAACACATTCGCGCGATCGTGCAGGCGTTCCTGGCGGCGGCCGAAGACGAACCGCAGCTGTGGCACTTCGTGGTGCACAACCCGGGCGGTGAGCGCGAACCGGCCGAGGTCGTCGCACACAGCCTGGCGCTGGTCGCGCGAACGCTGACCGCGGTGCTGGACGATCGGCTGCGCGCGCGAGGAGCCGATGCCAGCGGCGCGGAGGCGTTCGCTTACGGCCTAGTCGGCATGGTCTACACCGCCGGCGACTGGTGGCTACAACAGCGAACCATGAGCCGCGAGGCACTCACCGACTACCTAACCACGATCATCTTGGGCGGCCTCGCGGGCTTGTTCGAACACCGCGCCCACGGTGACAGCACGGACAACACGGACAACACTGGCAACACCCACGACGACAACACCTAGCCGACGGCGAACCCGACCCGGCGAGTGTCCGCCGGCGCGATCTCCACATACGAGACCCTGGCCGAGGGCAACACAAAGCGGCGGCCCTTGTCGTCCACCAGAGTCAGCAACCCGGCCGGGTCCTTCAGCGCATGGCATACCAGCGCCTCGATCTCGTCCGGCGACTGCGCGCTGCACACCACAAGCTCGCGCGAACTCTCCGCTACACCAATCTTGACCTCCACGCGAACCTCCAGATGAGAACAGATAATAAAAACCCCGCTATCGAGGTTAATCGAGGTTAGTCGAGCGCTCGACGGGAGTCGGCACCAGACCGGCAAGGCGAAAGGGAGTTGGCGATCAGCTCCCGATCAGCTCAGGCCCAGCGCGGCCATCCGCTGGCCGTGGTTGGTCTGCAGCCGCTTGAACAGCACCGCGATCCCGGCCAGATCGCTGAAGCCGCGCACGAAGAACTCCGCCAGCTCGTCGCGCTCGGCAACCACCTGCTGAGCTTGGGCCACCGCCTCCCCCAACAGCCGCCGGCCCCACAGCGCCAACCGGTCGCGCACCTGCCGGTTGCCCGCGATAGCGGCCCGCACCTCCCGCTCAGCGAACGCGCTGTGTCCGGTATCGGCCAGCACCCGGCGCACCAGCGAACTGGTCGGCTCCGGCAGCCAACCGGCGACCTCCCGGTAGAAGTCAGCGGCCAGTCCGTCTCCCAGGTACGCCTTGACCAGCGACTCCAACCAATCGTGCGGGGCGGTCGCGGCGTGGTAAGAGTCAAAGACAGGGGCAAACGCGCACATCGCGGCCGCGGTGGTGGCACCGAGACCGTTCAGGTGCTCCTCCAGCAGCCGGAAGTGGCCCATCTCGGCGGCCGCCATGGTCGAGAGGGCAGCCCGACCAGCCAATGTGGGAGCACCTCGGGCATCCTCGGCCAGCCGGTCGAAGGCGGACAACTCGCCGTAAGCCAGGGCCCCGAGCAAGTCGACCAACGCCGCGTTGCTCGGTACTACCAGTTGCCTGGATTCCTGCTCCTGGGTGGTCGCGTCGCTAGCCATAGAGTGAAGAGTAGCGAGCTTTTAGCTGAGGGCACGCCCACCTACCGTGACGTTCGCGCTATGATCTGTGCCAACGCGGCGCCGCACTCAGCGGCGCGCGTGGTGGCGAACGCCCGAAATTCCGGCCGTTGAGGCTTCGGACAGTACGGGCCCACGACGACTGGGTACGCGCAGTGCCTCACCGTCCCTCCATCCCAGGCCAACCATGGCCGAACAGGTGGTCGAGGAGATGGCACTGGTCTCTGCGCGCTGGAGAGAGGCGATTGTTCTGACGCTCGAAACCATTCACCGCACTATCAACAAAAACGCAACCATCCCCACGCAAACCACCCCCGGACCGCGAGAACCGAGCGACGCCCTGGTCGCCGAGCCGACGCCCCGGCCGCTGCACGGCGGGGCGCCGGTGCGACCGGACTCACCCACCTTTGCCGAGCTCGGCGTCAACCCGGAGATCGTCCGAGCGCTCCGCGAAGTCGGCATCGAGCGCGCCTTCGCGATCCAAGAGCTGACCCTGCCGCTGGCGCTGGCCGGTGAAGACGTGATCGGCCAGGCCCGCACCGGGACCGGCAAGACCCTCGGCTTCGGCGTACCGCTGCTGCACCGGCTGCGACCAGGCACCAGTAGGCGCGATGTGCCGCAGGCGCTGGTGCTGGTGCCTACCCGAGAGCTGTGTGTCCAGGTCACCCGTGACCTAGCCGACGCGGGCCGCCACCTGGGTGCCCGAATCACCGCTATCTACGGCGGCCGCCCCTATGAGTCGCAGATCGCCGAGCTGCGCAGCGGGGTGAACATCGTGGTCGGTACCCCCGGTCGGCTGCTTGACCTGGCCGAACAACGCCACCTGGTAATCGGCCGGATCAGCGCCCTGGTGCTGGACGAGGCCGACGAGATGCTCGATCTGGGTTTCCTGCCCGACGTGGAGCGAATCCTGCGGATGCTGCCCGAGCGACGCCAAACGATGCTCTTCTCGGCCACCATGCCCGGCCCGATCATCGCGCTGTCCCGGACGTTCCTGACCCGCCCCACCCATATCCGGGCCGAGCAGCCCGACGCCGGCGCCATCCACGAGCGCACCCGCCAGCTGGTTTACCGAGCACACGCGCTGGACAAGGTGGAGCTGCTGGCCAGGGCGCTACAGGCAACCGGCCGAAGCCTGGCCATGGTCTTCGCTCGAACCAAGCGGACCGCGCAACGAGTGGCCGACGACCTCGCCGACCGGGGATTCGCGGTAGCCGCCGTGCACGGCGACCTCGGCCAGGCCGCCCGGGAGCAGGCGCTGCGGGCGTTCCGCTCAGGAAAGGTCGACGTGCTGGTCGCGACCGATGTGGCCGCCCGGGGCATCGACGTCGCCGGGGTGTCCCACGTGGTGAACTACCAGTGCCCGGAAGACGCCAAGACCTACATCCACCGGATCGGCCGTACCGGCCGTGCCGGGCGCGCGGGTGTCGCCGTCACCCTGGTCGACTGGGACGAGGTCGGGCGCTGGATGCTGGTCAGCGACGAGCTCAGCCTGGGGATCAGGGAGCCGACGGAGACCTACTCCACCTCCGCGCACTTACTCAGCGACCTGGGCATTCCCGCTGACGCCTCAGGGCGGCTGCCCGCGTCCCTGCGAACCAGGGCCGGCCTGGACGCCGAGTATCTCGACGACGACGGCCGACGAAGCCAGCGTAGGGTCAGACGGCGTCGCCGGTTAGGTGTCTCCCGGCTGGACACCGGCTGCGTGACCGATTCCGAGGGTCCACCCGACGAAGAGCGGCACACCCCACGCCCACCGCGACAGCGCCGCCGCCGCCGAGCCGGGGTGCTGGTCTCCGATGCACGCGGCGACCGTGAGGGTCCGCTGACAGCCATCCCAGGCACTGACGACACCTCAGACACAGCCGCCCTGGACGCCGCTGTCAGCTGAGCTTAGGGATTTAGACAAGCGTGGTGCGCGCGGAGCGACACCGCCGCGGTGACGCCGTAGTGGCCGCGTCGCTAGTCGTTGTGGTCGGGTTGGCCGCGGCGCTGCTGGCCGTCTTCAGCCCGGCGGCCAACACCACCTCGGTAACGGCGGCGAGTCCGGTGCCGACCGTGCCACTCGAACCGGCCGATGTGCCGGACCCGTTGAGCGAAGCATGGCGAGCACCCAGCGCGGCCACCACGACACCGGTTGCGGTGGGCCCGGTGGTGGTCACCGGGGACTCCGAGCAACCACCGGGCGGGTCACCGGCCGGCGTCGTACTGGGCCGCGACCCCCTCACCGGCCAGCCGAGGTGGAGCTACCGCCGCAACCTGCCGCTTTGCGCGGTGGGCTCGGCGTGGGACCTGGCCCTGGCGGTATTTCGCCGCAGCGGCTACTGCGGCGAGGTCACTGGGCTGAGCGCGCAGACCGGGGCACGTGGGCCCCAGCGCAACTCGGATGTATCGCCTGACGCCCGGTTGCTCGACGACGGGTACCTGGTCACCGCTTCCGGGCCGACCTACCTGGAGACCTGGCGGTCCGACCTGGTCGAGACGCTTAGCTACGGAGCGGAACGGGCCAACCCGCAACCGGACCGTCAGCCCCGCACGGGATGCCGGCACGAATCGATCGCGGTCACTCGAGGTCGACTGGGGGTGCTCGAGCGCTGTGCCGGTGAGTCGATCGATCGGCTCACCATGCTGCGGCCCGACAGCAACGAGACCGAACGCCCGCCGGAGCAGTTCAGCGTCACCTTACCGACGACTGGGGCGCGGCTGGTTGCGATCAGCGATGACAGTGAGGCCGTACTGGCGCCGAACCCGACCCGGCTGAGCATTCGCGACGGCACGGGCACCGAGCTGGCCAGCTATCCGCTCGAGCTGCCGGCGTGCGACCTGGCCGGCGACCCGCCGGGCGGGGTGGTGCCCACCGCTGTGTTCAGCGACGCCAGCTCGAACGTCGTGTTGTGGTGGACCGGGTCCCGCACCGTCGCGCTCGACGCGTCCGACCTGCGGCCGCTGTGGACCGTGCCGGACACCCTCGGCCCCGGCACGCCGTGGGCCGGCCGTCTGGTCGTACCGGTACCATCCGGCCTGGCCGTGGTGGACAGCGACACTGGTGCGGTGCTGCGCGCGGTGCCGGTGGACCGGGCCGGCTATCGAGGGCCGGTGACGCTGCGCGGCGTCGGACCGATCCTGCTCGAACAGCGCGGACCAACCATCGTGGCACTCGGTGGCGCTCGCTAAAGGTTACCCTGGATCGGTGAGCCAGACCTCAACGACGACCGCGGCGGCACCCAGTGGTGATCACAGCGGCGGTGGTTACTTCGGCCCAGACAGCGTCACCCGGCGGGTGATCAGCGACCCGGCGGCTGCCGTCGGTGGCCTGCGGGCGCTGTTTCTGCAGGCACTGCATCCGCGCGCGATGGCGGGAGTCGCCCAGCATTCGAGATTCGTCGAGGACTTCTGGCCTCGGTTGCATCGCACCGCCCAGTACGTCACCACCGTTGCCTTCGGCAGCGCTGAGGAGGCCGACGCGGCGGCCGCGCGGGTACGCGAGGTCCACCAGCGGATTCGCGGAACCGACCCGGTGACCGGTCAGGCCTACGCCGCGAGCGATCCCGATCTGCTGTGCTGGGTGCACGTCACCGAGGTCAGCTCGTTCTTGGAGACAGTGCGCCGAGCTGGCGCCAGGGTGACCGACGCTGAGGCCGATCTGTACTACGCCGAGCAGGTGCGGGCGGCCACCCTGGTGGGTGCTGTCGACGTGCCGAGCAACCAGGCCGAAGTGGCCGACTACCTGCGCTCGATGCGCCCACAGCTGCGGGCCAGCGCGGTGGCCAGGCACGCGGCGCTACGGCTGCTGCTCCCGCCGCTGCCGGCCAGACTAGAGTTCTTGACCCCGGCGCGACTGGCCTGGACCACCGTCGCCACGTTGGCGTTCGCGCTGCTGCCGAGGTGGGCCAGGCGGTGCTACGGCCTGCCAGGGCTGCCGGCGACCGACCTGGCCGCCACCGTCGCGCTGCGTGGGCTGCGCACCACCGTACTAGCCATACCGCCGTCCCTCCTACCCCGCCGGAAACACGCCACAGACGCCTGAGAGAGCAACCCGGCCGGCCCCCGCTAAAATCCCGATCAGCATGGCGCGGCCACCCTCATCATGGCACCAGCAGCGCCCACGGCTCGACGTCTGGAGCGGCGAGCTGGCCCTCCGGACAGTGGCGTCGGAAATCGCAGTAGGAGCACCGCGCCGACGGGTTGGGCGGGAACAGCCGCTCCGCGTCGCCACCGGCGAGTAGCTCCTCGGTGGCCGACGAGGCGTCCTGAGCTGTCTCCTCCATCCGCTTCAGGTGCCGCTGCAGCGAGGGCTGGCTGTGCTCCCAGGCAATCACATTCCCACTGGGCAGGTGGTGCAGCTCCACCCGCCAGCATGGTCGGCGCAGGGTGCGGCCAACGGCCAGTGCATACAGAGCCAGCGCCTGCGAGGAGCGGGCATCGTCCTCCGTCACCGCGTGCCGGCCCGTCTTGTAATCAACCACGACGAGCTGCCCTTCGCGTTCGTCGATGCGGTCCACCCGGCCCTCGGCGACGATTCGGGTGGTAGGTACCGACACCCACCGCTCCACCCCGACTGGGTCTTCGGGTATATCCAGGTCAGCCACATAGTTCGTGACCCACTGCCGAGCTCGGCCCCGATACCGCTCGATCTGCTCAGCATCTCGGAAGCCCTCGCCGCTCCAGTGCCGGTCGACCAACCTGGCGGCGCTCTCGGGCGTTCGGCTGGCAACCGGGAGGTCAAACAGCGCACGCAGCGCGTTGTGCACGACCGCGCCGAGGGTGCTGTGCGCCCAGGCTCCGCCACGCGAGGGCTGCGGACGGTCCAGGTAGGTCATCCGGTAGCGGCGCGGACAGTCCAGCCAGCAGGACAACCGGGACGGCGTCACTTTGACCAGCTTGCGCGGCATGCCACCCAGACTCAACTGCTGTGCCGAACTCAACCGCGGACTCAGCTGTCCCTTCACATCACCTACGGTAGCGTCCGACCACGACAATCCGGGCTTGCGCCCCCAGCACGCCGATGGCGTTACCCCAGCACAGTGATGGCGCGGGCTTTTTCGACAAGCCGATGGTAGGCGTCGGGGTCGGTGGTCTCGGCTCCAATCCGGATGGACTTGTTAGCGCCGTGGTAGTCGCTGGAACCGGTGACGATCAGTCCCAGTTCGTCGGCCAGGCCACGCAGCGCCGCGCGATCCTCCGGCGCGTGGTCGGGATGGTCGACCTCGACCCCGGCCAGCCCGGCATCGGCAAGCTCCTCGATTGTCGACGGCTCGACGACCCGGCCTCGAGACCGGGCGAATGGGTGAGCGAATACACAGACTCCGCCGGCCGCCGTGATCATCTCAATGGCCCGCCGCACCGGGGTATCAGCCCTGGGCAGGTAGTAGGGGCTAGAGCTGTGCAGCAGCTTAACGAACACTTCGTTCACGCTGCTCGCCACGCCTTCTTCGACCAGCGCCCTGGCCAGATGTGGGCGTCCGACCGGCAGATCGGCTGGCAGCCGGCCCAGGAACGCCGTCGGATCGACCGGGTATCCATCGTCCGCCAGCCGAGTCGCCATCCGGAGCAACCGCTCGCGCCGTTCCTGGCGCAGCCGTCGCTGCTCGGCGAGCACGGCCGGATGCTCCGGATCGAACAAATAGGCCAACAGATGCACCGACAACGACTTGCCCTGGCCGTCCACGCTGAGGCAGGAAAACTCAGCGCCCCTGACCAAGCTCAACCCAGCCGGCAACGCCTCGGCGGCCGCCGCCCAACCGGCTGTGGTGTCGTGGTCGGTCAGAGCTACCACATCCAGCCCAGCCTGGGCGGCTATCCGAACCAGGGCGGAAGGATCGTCCGTGCCGTCAGACGCGCAGGAGTGGGTGTGAAGGTCAATCCGCACGCACTAAACCCGTCGTCCCGGTCTCGTCTGCGCATACGACATGTACGACCTGGTCTGCTTCTTGTCCCCGAAGATGAGCTCGGTCAACGCCTCGTAGACCTCGTCGGGACGAGGCATGTAGTCGATCCGGTTCAGTCCCTGAATCTGGCCCGCCGACTCGACGACCATCGTCCCGTAACCAAACATTCGTCCGCTGAGGGTGCGCTCAAACGTCAGGTCGGTGACCTTACTCAAGGGCATCATCGCGAGCTTATGAGTGATGATGCCCTTGGCCTGCATCACCCGCTTGTCCGTGATGACGATCCGCTCGATCCACCACTCGAGGACAAACACAGTCAGCCGAAAGACCGTGGCCAGCGCGACGTACCAGATGATCGTGTGCACCGACGAGATCGGCACTTTGCTGTCAAGGAAGAACAGCAGACCTAACACGAATGCCGTCTGCGTCATCGGACTCAGCAGCACAGTCCAGTGCTGACGAACCCGGAGGACCCGCCGCTCCGTGGGCAGGATGTACTCGTCGACTTCTCTGGGGGCCAACACCGCGGTTGTCTCCTTTTAGAAATTAGAAGACATGTGTAAAGAACAGTACCATCGAATGGCCGGCGTCCCGTAGGTCGGCCAGCAGGCCGTTGACGGAACCGCTCGCGCTGTACGGAGAAGAGATGATCCAGAACAACACGAAAATGATCAGAAGAAAACCCACGAGCTTTCTGAGACTCATCGCTTACCACCATCCCACGCTCCGCGTGGCCCAGCAGGGCCCATGTCAGATCATGTTTTACCCTAGGAGACGCCGGCTGTGAACCCGACAGGCGGGCGCGGGCCCAAGCGGATGGCAAAACCGCGCCGGAACGGTGAATAGTTGCCTGACAGTATCACGCGGTGCGTTGGCGCGGTCATCCACGATCAAGCCGGCCGGTTGTTAGTAGTTCAGCGAGGCCAAGCACCCGGCCGAGGGCTGTGGTCCATCCCCGGCGGACGAGCAGAACCCGGCGAGACCGACATCGAAGCCCTGACCCGTGAGGTCGCCGAGGAGACCGGCTTGCGGATCCGGGTCGGCGAGCTAGCCGGCCGGGTGCAACGGGCAGGGCCGGGTGGATTGACCTACGACATCGCGGACTACCGCTGCGAGCCGCTAGATCCGGACGACCGCGCCGTGGTCGCCGGCGACGACGCTGAAGACGTCCGGTGGGTTGACCTTCGCGAGTACACCACGCTGTCGCTGGTCGAAGGGCTCACCGAGACGCTTGCCCAGTGGGGCGCCCTGCCTATGGCGTGATCATGGGGCGGCACGCGTCATCCCGCACGCATCATCCCGAGGGATCGGTCGGCCGGGATGCTCGCCACCTCGCGCCTCGCCGTAGGCCCGTTTGGGCACCATCACCTTGCGACGGAACACGCACACCACCGTGCCGTCCTGGTTGTAGCCCCTGGTCTCCACGTAGACCACGCCCCGGTCGTCCTTGGACTTCGATGGGATCTTGTCCAACACCTCGGTCTCGCCGTAGATGGTGTCGCCGTGAAACGTCGGCTTGATGTGCTTGAGCGACTCCACCTCCAGGTTGGCAATGGCCTTGCCGGATACGTCGGACACTGACATGCCCAGCAGCAGCGAATAGATGTAGTTGCCGACTACCACATTCCTGCCGAACTGGGTGGTCTCACTCGCGTAGTGGGCATCCAGGTGCAGCGGGTGGTGGTTCATGGTCAGCAGGCAGAACAGGTGATCGTCGTATTCGGTGACCGTCTTGCCTGGCCAGTGCTTGTACACCGCGCCGACCTCGAACTCCTCGAAGTACCGCCCGAACCGCACGTTAACTCGCCTCCCTGGGCTCGTCTGGCCATAACGCGACTGTCCAGTAGCCTATATAGCCACGTAACGGGTGAAGACAGCCCGGGGCGGCTAGCGTTGACGATTGTGAGCAATTCGTCAGGCCGGCCGCACCCGCTGCGCCGAGTGAGTACACCGGCATGGCCGCACCAACCACCCAGCTGGATGCAGGCGAGTGCGTCGGTGATCGACGCCGCGGTGGGCCGCGCGTTGGCCCGCCCGTCGGGAAACTGGTACGTGCTGGCGACAAGCGCCGAGCTGGGGAGCCGCCGACCGCTGGGACGCACGGTGGGCGGGATCGAGTTAGTGGTCTGGCGAGACGAGCGGGAGATCGCGCACGCCGGTCCCGGCGCTTGCCCACACCTCGGCGCGCCGCTGTGCCGGTCGCGGGTTGTGCAGGGGCACCTGATGTGCCACTGGCACGGCATGCGGCTCGATGCGATGGGCCGGCCCGGCTGGCACCCGTTTCCCACCTATGACGACGGCGTGCTGGTGTGGGTACGGCTGGACGAGCTGGGCGGGGAACCACCGCTGCCGGAGCCGGTGCTGGCGCCCCGGCCACCATCCCTGACCAGCCTGGTCTCGGTACTCACCATGATTGGCCGCTGCGAGCCGGCGGACATCGTGGCCAACCGGTTCGACCCGTGGCACGGCTCGTGGCTGCACTCGTATTTCTTTGCCAACCTGCAGGTACTTTCCACACCAAGCGTCACAGCTGATACCGGCGAAACAGACCGGTTCCTGGTTGAGGTCTCGTTCCGGGTCGCCGGCCCGCTCGGGGTGCCAGCGGTCGCCGAGTTCAGCTCCCCGGAACCGCGCACCGTGTTGATGCGGATCGTCGAGGGCGCCGCCACCGGCAGCGTGGTGGAAACCCACGCCACCCCGATCGGCACCGGCCGGGACGGGACTGCCCGGACGGCGGTGATCGAGGCCAGCATGGCGTATTCCGAGCAACCCGGGTTCAGCGTGGCCAGAGCGGCCGCACCGGTGCTGCGTCCCTTGATTCGCGCGGCGGCCGCCCGGCTGTGGCGCGACGACCTGGACTACGCCGAGCGACGCTACCGGCTGCGCGGACGTTAGGCGTCTACGGAACCGTCAGGAGCCGGCCCGGCCGGACGGCGGCCCAAGAACGTGTACACGATCTCCCGTTGCCAGCCGGGCACGGTGTTCGTGCGCACGTCCTCGAAGCCGATCTCGCAGAGCCGGCGTTCGAAAGCCTGCGCCCCGTCGGAGCGGCGCACGCTGTGCCACAGATATCGGTACAGCTCGGAGCTGCCGCTGACCAACCGGCCAATCGGAATGATCACACCCCAGCAGACTATCGTCCACACCAGCCTGGCCCGTATCGAGTCGGCCACCGAGAAGTCGTGCACCGCCATCGGCGCACCCGGCTTCAACAGGCTGAGGATGGTGCGCAGGCCGGCGTCCGGATCAGGCAGGTTGCGCACCAGGTAGGCCGCGAACACTCCGTCGAACGGCCCGTGCACGCCCGCCACGGCCAGCTCGTCGAGCTTGGCATGCACGAACCGCACGTTGGCCGGCCAGGACTTGGCGCTGGCCCGAGCGAGCATCTCGGCCGCCCCGTCCACCGCGAGGATCTCTGCCTTCGGCGCGGCTTCCACCAGCGCGGCCGTGGAGGCACCCGTGCCGCAACCCAGATCGAGCAGTCGCAGCCCCTCGCCCTCGTCCGGCAAACCCATCAGGCGAACCGATGTGCGAAGATGCCGGTGGTACCCAGGGTTCATGCCGACCATGCGGTCGTAACCCTTGGCGACTGAGTCGAACGCCTCTGTCACCCCAGCCTGGACCACGCTATGGACCCGTGCGTCCTCTGCACGCCTCATAGCGGACATTTTGCCTCACCCAGTCGGGTTGACTCGCCGAGCGGAGGCGAATTTCAACCAGTCGGACTCTCCCAATCGGGCCCTGACCTGGGTCCCATAGCCAGCTTAGCGAGCACCTCCTTGGCCCGCTCCGCGTTGCGCGGATGGCTGAGTACATCGTAGCGCCCGGCAACTAGCTGGCTGGACGACGTGAAGTCTCTCTTGCCCCGGGTGGCCGCGTAACTGATCGCCGCGAAGATCACACTGAATACGACGCCACCGACCAGGCCGATGGCCAACATTGCGGAGTTGTTGTTGGAGTACGCCAACAACGCACCAACGAACAAGCCCATCCAGACCCCCGACGCGGCCCCGGACCCGATGACCCGACCCCAGGTCAACCGCCCGATCACCCGCTCGACCAACATCAGGTCGACCCCGACGATGGTCACGTCGCCGACCGGGAATTCCTGATCAGCAAGATAGTCGACGGATCGCTGCGCCTCCTCGTAGGTGGCAAATGAACCGACCGGCCACCCGGTGGGCGGGGTAGGTAGGTTGGGCAGCGCGGGACTGTTGCGGCCCGGGCCGCCGAACGGAATCGTCACGGCGCCATCTCCCCTAGCTCTGCTGTACACCGCACATCATGCCGCGCACGCACCGAAGGCGCTGAATCGATATCGGTTAGCGGATCCGATACTCCCGCAGCAACCCCCTGCTGATGATAGTCTTCTGAATCTCCGAGGTACCCTCGCCAATGAGCAGGAAGGGCGCCTCGCGCATGAGCCGCTCAATTTCGTATTCCTTGGAGAAACCGTAGCCACCGTGGATGCGGAACGACTCGTTGGTGACCTCCGCGCAGTACTCGCTGGCCAGTAGCTTGGCCATGCCGGCCTCGACATCGAACCGCTGACCGGTGTCCTTCAGCCGAGCGGCGTTGACCATCATCAGGTGCGCGGCCTCGACCTTGGTGGCCATCTCGGCCAGCTTGAACGCGATGGCTTGATGCTCCGCGATCGGCTTGCCGAACGTCTTGCGCTGTTGGGCATAGTCGATCGCCAGCTCGAAAGCCCTGATCGCGATGCCGCAGGCCCGGGCGGAGACATTGACCCGGCCGACCTCGATGCCGTCCATCATCTGCGCGAAGCCGGCGCCCCGCTTGCCGCCGAGGATCTTGTCGGCGCTGACCCGGAAACCGTCGAACACCGCCTCGGTGGTGTCGACCCCCTTGTAGCCCATCTTTTCGATCTTCCCTGGTATAGTAAGGCCGGGTGCGACCTCGCCGTATCCCTCGGGTTTGTCGATCAGGAAACAGGTCAGGTTATGGTGCGGGCGCTCCGCCCCCTCGTCGGTTCTGACCAGCAGCGCGATCAGATTCGACGTGCCGCCGTTGGTCAACCACATTTTGGCGCCATCAATGACGAACGTGTCACCGTCCAGCTTGGCCCTGGTCTTGATCGCGGCCACGTCGGAGCCGAGGTCGGGCTCCGACATGGAGAACGCGCCTCGGATTTCACCGGTAGCCATCTTGGGCAGGTAGTACTGTTTCTGCTCCTCGGTGCCGTGGTGGGTAATCATGTACGCCACGATGAAGTGGGTATTGATCACGCCGGAGACGCTCATCCAACCCCGCGCGATCTGCTCCACGACCAGTGCGTAGGTCAGCAGTGACTCGCCAAGCCCTCCGTACTCCTCGGCAATGGTGAGTCCGAACAGGCCCATCTCTTTCATCCCGTCCACAATGTCTTGCGGATAGGTGTCGGAGTGCTCCAGCTCCTGGGCATGCGGGATGATCTCTTTCTCCACGAACGCCCTGACGGTAGACAAGATCTCCCGCTGGACGTCGCTGAGACCGGAGGTCTGCGCGAGCCGGGCCATGGGGTTCCTCCTGCTGCGTACGAGTGTCAGGCCTCGGGCGGGGACCAGCGATCGCTTCGGCTCATCCCAGCGAGCCGGCCCTTTCCGGCGACGACCAGTGCCATCTTGCGGGAGGCCTCGTCGATCATCTCGTCACCGAGCATCGCGGCTCCGCGTTTGCCCCCGGCCTCTGAGGTGTACCAGTCGTAGGCGTCAAGAATGTTCTCGGCGTGGTCGTAGTCGGCCTGCGAAGGGCTGAACGTCTCATTCGCCGCATCCACCTGAGTGGGATGCAGCACCCACTTGCCGTCGAACCCGAGCGCGGCTGAGCGCCCGGCCACCATCCGGAACCCATCGAGATCCTTGATCTGCAGGTACGGCCCGTCGATGGCCTGCTTGCCGTAAGCCCGCGCGGCCATCAGGATGCTCATCAGGATGTGGTGATAGGCGTCGCCGACGTCGTAACCCGGCGGCTGTTCGCCGACCACGAGCGACTTCATCTTGATGCTCGCCATGAAGTCGGCCGGGCCGAAAATGATCGTCTCGACTCGCGGCGACGCGGCGGCAATGGCGTTGACGTTGGTCAGGCCGAGCGCATTTTCGATCTGCGCCTCAATGCCGATCTTCCCTACCTCGTAGCCCAGGGTTTTCTCGATCTGGGTGATCAGCAGGTCGAGGGCGACAATCTGTTCCGGAGTCTGCACCTTGGGCAGCATGATGCAGTCCAGGTTGGCGCCGGCGCCCTCGACGACCTCGACGACGTCCCGGTAAGTCCATTCGGTGGTCCAGTCGTTCACCCGCACCACCCTGGTCTTGCCCTCCCAGCCGCCCTCGTTCAGCGCGGCCACGATGGTCTTGCGGGCACCCGGTTTGGCTAACGGCGCGCAGGCGTCCTCCAGATCCAGGAAGACCTGGTCAGCCGGCAGGGTCCGAGCCTTGTCGATGAACTTCTGACTGGGCCCGGGGACCGCCAGGCAAGACCGGCGGGGACGGTTGCGGTTCACACTGCTCACTTCTCGGCCTCCAGCTCGCGGCGGCATAGATATGGCCGTCAGCTAACCATGGCTTGTGGAGTATCGCCTAAACTCACAACATCCGGCGCCACCGCCGCCCGCTTCGCGCACGTACCATGGCAGACGATGAGCACTACATCGCAGCACAGGACCGCCTCCGTGGATGTCAGCGAGGCGGCGGTCCGGGCGGCGCTTGCCCAGGTGCACGACCCGGAGATCCACCGGCCGATCACCGAGCTCGGCATGGTCAAGGACGTGGCGATCGCGGCCGACGGCACGGTCAACGTCGCGATCTGGTTGACCGTGGCCGGCTGCCCGATGCGCGCGACCATCACCAACCGGGTGCGAGAGGCGGTTGGCGGAGTATCCGGTGTCCGGGCGGTCGCGGTCGAGCTCGATGTGATGAGCGACGCGCAGCGCGCCGAACTGCGCAGGTCCCTGCGCGGTGACGCCAAGGAACCGACCATTCCTTTCGCCGAGCCCGGCTCGCTGACCAAGGTGTACTGCGTAGCCTCCGGCAAGGGCGGGGTGGGTAAGTCATCGGTGACGGTGAACCTCGCGGCCGCGATGGCCGTCCGGGGGCTGTCGGTCGGGGTGTTGGACGCCGACGTCTATGGGCACTCGGTGCCCAGGATGCTGGGCACGACCGACCGGCCGACTAAGGTCGAAGACATGATCATGCCGCCCCAGGCGCACGGGGTGAAGGTGATCTCGATTGGCATGTTCACCCAGGGCAACACCCCGGTGACCTGGCGCGGGCCGATGCTGCACCGGGCACTGCGACAGTTCCTGGCCGACGTGTTCTGGGGCGATCTGGACGTATTGCTGCTCGATCTGCCACCGGGCACCGGTGACGTGGCCATTTCCTGCGCGCAGCTGATCCCCAACGCCGAGATCCTGATCGTCACCACGCCGCAGCTAGCCGCGGCCGAGGTAGCCGAGCGAGCCGGCTCGATCGCGCTGCAGACCCGTCAGCGGTTGGTCGGGGTGGTGGAGAACATGTCGTGGCTTGAGCTACCTGGCGGTGCCCGGATGGAAATCTTCGGTACCGGAGGCGGCCAGGCGGTATCCCATTCACTGTCCACCGCGCTGGGCGCCGACATCCCCCTGCTTGGTCAGATCCCGCTGGACGCGGCGCTGCGTCAGGCGGGTGATGACGGTATCCCGCTGGTGCTCTCGCACCCCGAGACCGCGGCGGCGAAAACCCTGGTCAGGGTGGCCGAGCGGCTTAGCACCCGCGCGCGGGGACTAGCTGGGCTCTCGCTGAACATCAGCCCGGTACGTCGCCCGGCTGCATCCTAGCATCCTAGCGCGGAAACCGGGCTTGCCGGCGGTCACACGGGTCACACGGCGACGGCCGCGATCGTTTCGGCCCAGATCGACAACCCCTCTTCGATCTGGGCGCTGTCCACCACCAGCGGCGGGATCATCCGCACGATGTTGCCGTGCGGACCACAGGTCAACAGCAGCAGGCCACGCTCAGCCGCCGTCGTTTGAGCCCGCGACGCGGTGGCCGGGTCCGGCGAGCCATCCGGGCACAGGAACTCGTTGCCAATCATGAGGCCGAGGCCCCGCACGTCGGCGATCACCGGATGGTCGGCGGCCACTTTACGCAACCCCTCAATCAACCGGCCGCCTTGCGTCGCCGCGTTCTCCACTAGCCCCTCGTCGCGCACGACATCAAGGGTGGCTATAGCGGCGGCGCACGCCACCGCGTTGCCGCCGAACGTGCCGCCTTGCGAGCCCGGCCAAGCCTGGGCCATCAGCTCTTCCGCGGCCACGATCGCGGACAGCGGAAAGCCGCTGGCCAGCGCCTTCGCGGTGATCAGAATGTCGGGCCGGACGTCGGTCGTGTGCTGATGGCCCCAGAACCGCCCGGTGCGGCCGACCCCAGTCTGCACTTCGTCAATGATCAACAGGATATGGTGCCGGTCGGCTCGCTGGCGTAACCCGGCCAGGAACTCCGGCGGGGTGGGCACGTACCCGCCCTCACCCAGCATCGGCTCGATGATAAACGCGGCCGTGTCGGCGACCGGGCTGGTGGTAGCCAGCAGGTAGTCGAGCTCACGCAGACAGAACGCCACGGCGTTCGACACGCTCCAGCCATAGCGCACCGCGTAAGGGAATGGCGCTACGGACACGCCGGGCATCAGCGGACCGAAACCGGCCCGGAACTTGGCCCCGGAGCTCGTCAACGCGGCCGCGCCCATGGTACGCCCGTGAAACCCTCCGGCGAACGCCACGATTCCAGCCCGGCCGGTCGCGTGCCGAGCCAAGCGGACCGCCGCTTCCACCGCCTCGCTGCCCGAGTTGAGGTAGAACACACTATCCAGGCCCTTCGGCAACACCTCACCCAACCGCTCGGTGAGGGCCAGCAAGGGCTCATGGGTGACGGTGGTGTACTGACCGTGGATCAGTGTGGCTACTTGTCGCTGGGCGGCCTCGACCACCCGAGGGTGGCAGTGACCGGTGCTGGTCACTCCGATGCCGGCAGTGAAGTCGAGATAGCGACGTCCGTCGGCATCATAAAGGTAGACACCCTCGCCTCTGACCGCGCACACGGGCGTTGCCTGTTTAAGCACCGGAGACAGTCGAGCCACACCGAAACCATACAGTGCCCGTGAGTGCTGAGTATGGCTATAGCGAACCCTCATTTGGTTGCCTACCAGCAACGGTCCCTTTGGCGGAACGGCCTAGAACACTTCGACGCGTGCTCGATCAATTCCTGGCCGGGATGCGGCCCCCCACAACCAACCCAGGCCTGCTCTCAACCTAGGCCGGCTCGCTTGTCCGCTGGGCTGGGGGCCGGCTTGCCCGCGCGGTCAGCCCGGTGGTCGCGAGGTTACCGGCGGCGGCACCAGCCACTCCGGAGGTGGCGCGGCCACCGGACCTCCCGCCGTCGCGCCCACGGGTGCGCTCACCGACACGGGTGAGGCCGGTTCATCCGCCGCAGTGACGGCGAAGATCGGCCGGTGCCGTGAGATGCGCAGAGGGGCCGTCCAAACCGTCGAACATCCGGCCAAGAAATGCGCCCTGCCCGGCGGCAATGACGTGCGCCTCCTGGCTCAACCAAGTGGAGATCTGGTTCGGCATCATCACCAAGCAGCCAATCAGGTGGGGAACCTTCACATCAGTCCAGCGACTTATCGATACCATCAACGACTACATCACGCACTGGAACCAGAACGCTAAGCCATTTACCTGGACCACTACGTCTGACGAGATCACCACCCAAGTTCGACTAACGCACCAACAATTCAAGAAGCTACTCGATAGTAACGACGACCGCTAGCAAGGGACTTTCGATTACGAGACACTGGCTACAACAGAGGCATCTGAACAGGGGTCGTTTCCTGTTCTCGGCGCAGCGTCGGACCGCGTAGCCCCCCGTTCAGGGGATGTTGGTCGAAACCACCCTGGGCCGGTGCTGGCCCATCGATGATCTCGGCATCGCTCAACTCTGGGAACTGGTGTTGCGCAATCAGTGATCGGGAGGGCCGAGGATGAGCACTAGTGCTCTCAGTGAGGTCGTGGCAGGGCTCAACCTGTCCGTGGCGATCACGTTGCTGTGCGCTGCTGTTGCGGAGATGCACGACATCCAGGTGGTCGAGCGGCTGCTCGTCGAGACGCTTCCGCCGGGGCTGTGGGCGCTACGCGCTGTCGATTCCCGAGGGCTGGCGTTACTGGCTATCGTCATCAAGGTCGCCTGCGGTCTGGCGCTGCTGGTCAGCCCGCTTGGTGCCTACCCGGCCGTCGCCGCCGCAGTGGTCGGGGTTCTGGTGGTCATCGTGGGGGTGGCGGCGCGGGCGGCGGCGCGCAAAGTTCCCTGTGGGTGTTTCGGCGGTTCGCGCCGTGCGGCCGGAGTCGCCGAAGTCGCTCGCGCACTTGCCTTGATGGCGGTCATGACCGTCGTGTTCGCAATGACCGTGACCAGCACGGCGGACCCAGCCGGCACGGGGATCGATCCCACTGTCAGCTCGGCGACACCCTGGAGCGTGGTCCTGGCCGCGTTCATGACGGGAGCGGCGCTCGCGCCGTCCATCCTCGTCAGGACGCGACGCCACCGGCCCTCGCCCCTGCCCATCCCGTTCCTCGACGCTGAAACCCGAGGTGAGGAGCGGGTGCCGGCTGAGTCCGAGGCTGGATCGTCGCCGGAGACTTCCAAACCGATGGTTGGTGGGGCTGATTACCCGCCCCGCTGCCAAGCCGCCTACGACCGCTGTATAGGCGATAACCCCGCCCAGAAGCAGTGCTGCATCGACTGCTATGTCTCCTGCCAGAACTATGAGCACAAATGTGAGCCCGGCGTGTCCTGCGGGGAATCCTGGCACGACCCGTTCGGACTCGAATTCCAAACCAGGCGAACAATACGGCCGCCCTGGGTCCGCGATAGGATGAGACGTAGCCGACAAAATGCGGAAAGAAGGTGCATCGTGGGCGTTGCTCACCTCGGGCCGGATGAGATGGCCTACTTCGCCGACCATGCCCGCCGCGACCCACGCGCGGTACGGGCCGAGCAGCGGATCCGCGACTACGCCGAACGCACCGGTTGGCTCACCCTCCAGTACTGGCAGCTCGCACTCGGCCACCTCTGGGGCCAACCCCACATGATGACCATGGACGAAGCCGGGAAACGACTCCGCCAGCCACTCTCTGAGCTGCAACAGATCGACCACCAGACCAACCAAGCGCTCGGCTGGACCCAACCTGATCCCCCGCCAGGCCCAGCGGGTGGCGAGCGCGGTCCGACGTCTGCCCCGGATCACGACGCCTGAACCTTTTCTCGGCGCGACCACCGCCAGCTCCCCTTCGCTCGGGCCCGGTGGTCACGGTCAGGGGGCCAGATGTCGCAGGAACTGTTCGGGTGCGGCCAGGAACGCTCTCGTCAGACTGACTGGGTCGGCCTCGTCGTAGTCGACCCGATCGATCCGGCCAGTTTGGTCAATCTGCAGGATCCGCGCGCCCGGGACCGCGAGCAGCATCGGAGAGTGGGTGGCCACGACGAACTGGCTGCCCTGGGCCACCAGCTCGATGATCCGCGCTATCAGGGCCAGGCAGCCGCGTGGGGACAACGCCGCCTCCGGCTCGTCCAGGACGTAGAGCCCGTTCGGGCCGAAGCGGTGCGTCACGAGGTTCAAAAACGACTCTCCGTGCGAGCGCTCGTGCAGCGAGCGACCTCCGTAAGAGGGCAGCAGCCAGCCGCCGCCGGGATCGAGCCGGTCGATCTCGGTGGCCACGTTGTAGAACGACTCCGCGCGCAGGAAGAATCCCGTCCGCGGCTTGCGCACACCCCACCGCAACAGCAGGTGCTGCCCGAGGCTGGACTCCGAGGCGCGGGTCACGAAGTGGAACGACCGCGAACCACCCTCGGCGTTGAAGCCCGCCGCCACCGCGATCGCCTCCACCAGCGTGGACTTGCCCGACCCGTTCTCGCCCACCAGGAACGTCACCCCCGGGCCCAGCTCCAACCCACCGGCCGCCGCTAGCTCGCGCACCACCGGCAGATCGAACGGATACTCCTGCCCTCCGACGGGGTCGGGCCCCTCAGGTTCGGCAGGGGGATCCCCAGGGCAGTCCAGGCGGACCCGCTGGATGAACCCGCCCCCCACCCGAGCCGCGCCGCCGCTACTTCGCACCCGAACGCTCACCAGCCACCCACCTCCGCGACTCTACGTACCAACTCACATCCCCACGCAGTCCCCTCCGAGCCCTGACGACTCCGCTGGCTGCGGCCACGACATCGTGACCACATCATCACCACGGTGGCACACCCCGCCAGGGGACAACACCACTGCGCGCCACCATGCCGAAAGCCCCGGCCCAGCGCGTCGGCACTCACGGGGGGCGCGCGCAGCGCGCCTCAGGTGGCGTCGGGGTCGATCGGAGGACGTTCACCCGGCGCGAGCGGGCGGGGCGGTTCGGCCGCCGGATGCGGCCAAGGCAGGCCAGCGGCGGGCCGAGCTTCACCCCGAACTTCACCGCGAGGCGGAACGAACCCGTTTGGCTTCATGGCTGGCTGGTCGTCGAACAACGTCCGGGTCATCGCTGTGCGCGGATCGAAGTCGCGCAGCGCACGCAGCTCGTCCAGCGGCGCACGCAACTCGTCGTACTGTGGGCCGAGCTCGCTGCGTAGCTGCTCACGGGCACCGTACGCGAACTGCCTCACCTGCCGGAGGGTGCGCCCGACCCAGGCCGCGGCCTCCGGCAGTCGCTCCGGCCCAAGAATGAACAGGCCAGCCACGAACAGCACCAGGATCTCGCCCCAGCCCATGTTCTCGAACATTCTGGCCTCCCCTGGCCCGGTTGCTGGCGTTACCGGTCAGTCAGAATGAAGCGTCGCGGTCACGGTGAGCAAGCGACCCTGCCGAATCAGCTGGATTGGCACCTGCTCGCCGATCTCGTGCTCGCGCTGCGCGACATCGAGTTCGTTGGCCACCCGGATCGGACGGTTGCCGAACCGAATAATGACGTCGCCCTCGACGATACCCGCTTCGGCCGCCGCGCTCCCAATTCGCACGTTCTGCACCTGGGCCCCGTCGTTGACACCGTCCGTCTTGATCTTCGTGTTCACCCCGAGCTCGGCGTGCTTGACCGAGCCGAACCTGATCAGTCGCTCGGCGATCTTGCGCGCGTCGTCGATCGGGATGGCGAAGCCTAGCCCGATCGAGCCGCCCTCGCCCCTGGTGCTGATCGCGGTGTTCAGCCCGACGACGGCGCCGGTGGAGTCAACCAACGGACCGCCGGAGTTGCCGGGGTTGATGGCCGCGTCGGTCTGGATCGCATCAATGACCGCGTTGGTGTCCGAACCCTCGCCGTTGAGTCTGACCGGCCGGTTGAGTGCGCTCACGATGCCGTCGGTGACCGTCCCGGCGAGTCCGAGCGGCGAGCCGATAGCGATCACCGCGTCCCCGACCGCCAGGTTGGCCGACCGGCCCACCTGGGCCACCGTGAGGTTCTGGACATCCACTTTGACCACCGCGAGGTCGGTCTTGGGGTCCCGGCCGATCACTCGAAGCGGAGCGTGCACGCCGTTCTGGAAGGTGGCCTCGATCGACGAACCGGGTATGCCCACCGCGGGCGCCACCACATGGTTGTTGGTGAGGATGTGACCGTCACTGTCGATCACTACTCCCGATCCTCCGGTGCCGCCTTGGTCACCGAGCCTGATCTCGATGGACACCACGGCCGGCACCACGCGCGCGGCGATGTCGGCGACTGAACCGCGCGGACGTTCCTTGGCCGGCTCAACCGCTGTGATCGTGGCGCCCGGATCGAGCAGGGAGGACGAGGACTCGCCGGCCCAGTGTCCGACCAGGCCACCGACAGCCCCGACGAGAAGCGCGATCGCCCCGAGCGACGCGAGCGCGCTCGGCTTGACCTGCTTGCCGAACAGCACCTCGCGGGCGCTGAGCCGAGCACCTACCGGGATGGTCCCGCTCGGTTTCGTTTCCGCGAGCGCGGGTGGGCCAAGTGAGACCGACGCCGAAGGGTCCCGCCATGGATTGCGGGAAGCGGCGCTGTCCCAAAACGGGTCCGGCCGCCCATTGCGGGTCTGGCCGTCGACGAGCTCATCTGGTGGGCGCTGCAGACTGGTATGAGACCCGGCCGGTCGGCCGAAGGCATCCGCCAACGCGGGATGGGTCGGTCGCTCCGTGTCAACGCGGAGCTCACCGAGACGGTGTGCGGCGCCGTTAGCCAGGCTGGCGCCGCCGCCAAGGTTGATCGGCGCGAACGCGCCCAGGACGCCTTCGGGGCGGCCGAATGCCTCCGCCGCGTCGGCCTCCACCGGTGGCCGAAGCAACGGACGAGGACCCAGCCTCGGCGGTTCGCTGAGACCGTCGGTCACCGGCTGTGCGGCGGCGGGTGATGGGGTCGCCGACGGTGGGGTCTTCGGCTGTGAGGCCGGTTCATCCCGGTCGGGCTGGGTTTCACTCATCGGCAGCTCATCGGTGGCCGGACTCCTGGATTCGTCGCACTACCTATCACACAGCCTGCCGCTCGGCGGGTGAAGCCAGCGTAGCTCGATCGACTGCGCCGCGACACGACCGCGCCGCGTCCGCCGCGGCTCAGCGGTGGGCGGGCGGGGTCGGCCCCACGATGGACGCCGACAGGGAAGCCGCGGCGGGTGCTTCCGGGCCAGGGACCAGCTGGATACTCGGCGGACTGGCCACCTGGCCGGGCGGGTGGGCCGGCGAATCCGCCAACGTGTCAGGCAGCGCGGACAAAATCCATGCACCCAGTGCGAGGCCCGCGAGGACTGCCCCGGCACCGACCCGGAATCGGCGGTCCAGCAGCCGACGCCTCACGGCCGGCCGTGGCCAGCGAACTACCGAAACCAGCTCGCCACCGGACGCTACCGCCAGTTCGGCGGACGGATCAGGTAACTCGGCCTCCCGCGGAATGGCATGGAGGGTACGCAACAACGACGACGGCAAGCTGGGGACAGCGGAAGCGCGCAACGCTAATCGGGCCTGTGTCTGCCCAACCACCTGGGCAGCGCACTCACCACACCCCGCCAAGTGGGACAATGCCCGCTCCCGGGCGCCCGGGGACAGCTCTTCATCGACGAATGCCACGATGGCGTCCATCGCGAGATGCGACTGCCGCCACGGCGAACTCGCTGGAAGCTGCCTCCGGATACCGCTCATCCAGCGCCCTCCCGGCCCCGGTCCGCGCCGAGCGCTTGCCCGCCCGGCTCATCCGTCGTTCGATGCGCGCGGTGTCGCTCGAGTGAAGCCCGCAGCGCGGCTCTGCCTCGATGGATTCGACTGCGCACGGTTCCCAGTTTAACTCCCAGAGTAGCGCCGATCTCTTCGTAGGAAAGGCCTTCAATGTCGCACAGCACCACGGCGGCTCGAAACTCGGGCGCAAGTTCGTCCAGGGACGCCTGCAACGCCGGGTCCAGATGAGTTTCGGAATAGACCAGTTCAGGTTCTGGACCGCCGCCGGCCAGCCGGTCGGTGTCCTCAGGCAGGCCCTCCATCCGCAGTCGATTCCGGCGCCGGACCATGTCGAGAAACAGGTTGGTGGTGATTCGGTGAAGCCAGCCTTCAAAGGTTCCGGGCTGGTAGGACGCCAGCGATCGGAAGACCCGGATGAAGGTCTCCTGGGTGAGGTCCTCCGCGTCGTGGCTGTTGCCGGTCAGCCGGTACGCCAGTCGGTATACCCGGTCGGCGTGTTCGCGGACAATCTCGTCCCAGCTCGGCGGCTCCCAGCCGGGCGATTCCGCGGGCAACGCGCTGGCACAAGGCCCGTCGACAACGCTAGGTTGATCGACCATGGTCGCTGTTCGCACCTCCTGGCGGCGGGTAGCGCCGCGTTGTTCCAACGCGCCGAGCGCCCTGGTTATTCCAGATCGGCTCGCCCCGGAGCTGGCGACGCCCCGTCCGCTCCGTATGGGCCCACCGTTGCGCACCCTGGTGAGCCACCGGTGAGGGAAGGCTGAGAGCGGGGTAAGAACCGGAAAACGCCGCGCCGTGTGATCGCGTTCTGGCTGGACAGTAACCTCAGACCGTGCAAGGTAACGGCAGCCGTACCACCGCCCTAGACCACCCGGAGAGCCACCTCGACGAGGATGCGGCGCTGCTGGAGGCACGGGCCCGTGGCGCGGACTTCGGCTGCGTGCCGGTTACTCCCCATACCGGCGCCACCTTGCGTTTCCTGGCCACTGCGCTGCGAGCTCGGGCGGTGGTGGAGGTCGGTACCGGGACCGGCGTCAGTGGGCTGTGGCTGCTGCGCGGGATGGCTCCGGACGGAGTGCTGACCTCGATCGATGTGGAACCGGAGCTGCAGCGGGCAGCCAGGGCGGCGTTCCTGGCCGATGGCTTCCCGCCAGGGCGGCTCAGGTTGATCAACGGTATGGCGCTGGACGTGCTGCCCCGCCTCGCGGACGGGGCCTACGACTTGGTCTTCGTGGACGCGGTGACGGCCGAGTACCCGCGTTACCTGGACGAAGCGATCCGGCTGCTGCGTCCTGGCGGCGTGGTGGCGATGCCCGGCGCGGCGACAACGGCTGAAACCGAACCAGCGGCACACGACCCGTTCAGGCACGCACTGCGTGAGGTGCGACGGATCTGCCAAGAGCACGACCAGCTGGTGTCGCTGCTGCTGCCGGTTGACGAAGGCCTGTTGCTCGCGGCCAAAGCACTGTGACTGGCGTGCTAGCTCGCTGGCCGGGAGTTCAGCTGGGATTCAGAACGCCGTAACCCCTTTGCCCAGTACCACGACACCGCCGCCGCTGACAGTGTAGCGGGCTCGATCCAGCGCCAGGTCCACGCCGATCTGAGCGCCATCGGGCACGATCACGTTCTTGTCCAAGATCGCGCCCCGGACGATCGCGCCCCGACCAATCCGCACTCCGGGCAGCAGCACCGAGTCGGACACCTCCGCACCCGCTTCCACCCGCACTCCCGCGCTCACCACTGAGCGATACACCCTGCCCCCGGAGATGATCGTCCCCGGACCGACCATGGAATCCTCCGCGCGACCGGAGTGCACGAACTTGGCCGGTGGCAGCGGCGGAGTAGCGGTGCGGATGGGCCAGTGGGAGTTGTAGAGGTTGAAGATAGGGTGGATCGACACCAGGTCGGTGTGCGCCTCGTAGTACGCGTCGAGCTTGCCGACATCACGCCAGTACCCGGCGTCTCGGTCGGTGGCGCCTGGCACCACGTTGTCCGCGAAGTCGTACACGGCGGCCTCTCCGGCGCGGACCAACCGGGGGATGATGTCGCCGCCCATGTCGTGGTCTGAATCGCCGTCGTCGGCATCCGCGTGCAGCGCGTGCAGCAGGACGTCTGTGGAGAACAGATAGTTACCCATCGAAGCGAACGTCATCTCGGGGTCGTCCGGGGTGCCCGGTGGGTCGGACGGCTTCTCCAGGAAGTCCGTAATGCGCCCGTCTAAGTCAGACGAGATGCAGCCGAACGCCTTGGCTTCGGCGCGGGGCACGCGGATGCCAGCCACCGTGACACCGGCACCGCTGTTGATGTGTTGAGTGATCATCTGCCCCGGATCCATCCGGTAGACATGATCCGCGCCGAACACCGCGAGATAGTCTGGCCGCTCGTCGTAAATCAGGTTCAGGCTCTGATAGATCGCGTCAGCGGACCCGGTGTACCACCGCCGGCCGAGCCGCTGCTGCGCGGGAACCGTGGTGATGTACTGGTCAAGCACACTCGACAACCGCCAGGTGGTGGAAATGTGCCGGTCTAACGAGTGAGACTTGTACTGGGTGAGCACGCAAATGCGGTGCAAGCCGGCATTGACCAGGTTGGACAGCACGAAGTCGATGAGCCGATAGTTCCCGCCGAACGGCACGGCGGGCTTCGCTCTGTCCGCGGTGAGCGGCCATAGCCGCTTGCCCTCACCACCAGCCAACACGATCCCGAGCACGCTGCCCGTCATCCCGACCGGGAAGTGCGCTGATGAACTCATCAGATAAATCCCGTCTTCCGCTGGGCGGGCACCCCGCTCGCGGGACGACTCGCGCACCGCGGCAGCCACCGGATGCGTGCCCACGCCGTCACTGTCCCGACACTAGTGCGCCGCCAGGCCGGGTTCCACTTCTGACCAATTAATCGTGCCGGGGATCCGCCGACGCACTGGCGCCACAGACCCAGTGACACACGCCGAGCCGCAACAGCGCAGACCGGCCGTACGACCTCAGGGTACACGCGACCATCGCCGATGGCGGCATATACCTGCGATGTTCAAGCGAGCTTCAGCTGCTCAGCCACCGGTGTAGCCACGCACCAGCTCGACGAGGGTGCGTGCGGCAAACCCCGTCGCACCCTCGCCTACCTCGGCATACGGTTTATCACACCGGGCCGGGCCGGCGATATCGAGATGTGCCCACGGCACGCCTCGGGTGAACTCACGGAGAAATAGCGCCGCGCTGATCCCGCCAGGGCCGGGCGGGGCCTGCCGGACGTCGGCGATGTCGGAGCGGACCTCCTCCGCCACATGTTCCAACAACGGCATACGCCACCAACGCTCACCCACTCGGTCCCCGGCGGCCAGCAACCTGCTCGCCAACTCATCGTCGGTGGCGAACAGCCCGCCGGTACGCAACCCCAGCGACACCTTCATCGCCCCGGTCAGGGTAGCAACGTCCACGATCAAATCAGGTGCCAGCTCACGCACCGCGTATCCAATCGCATCGGCGAGCACCATCCGACCCTCGGCGTCGGTGTTGACCACTTCGGTCGTGGTGCCGTCGAAGTGGCGCACCACGTCACCCGGGCGATACGCCGAGCCGGACACGTGGTTTTCCGCGGCCGGCACCAACCCGGTCACCCGCAGCGGCAGCCCGAGCCGTCCGATCGCCAGCATCGCGGCGATCACCGCCGCACCCCCCGACATGTCAGTCCGCATTAGGTGCATCCCGTCCGCCGGTTTGATCGAGATGCCACCAGTGTCGAACGTGACTCCCTTGCCGACGAACACCAGGTGACGATCATCAGCCCGAGCCGAGGGCCGCCAGTCCAACCGCAAAAGCGCGGGCGGCCGGGACGAGCCACCACCGACCGCGAGCACCCCGCCGAATCCTTCGGCGGCCAGCCGCTCCGCTGGCCATATGGTGGCGGTCAACCCCGATACCTCCGCGGCTAGCTGACCAACCAGCGCGGCGGCGGTCCGCGCCAACCAGGTCGGCGTCTTCACGTCCGATGGCATGCTGGCCAGATCCCGGGCCAGCGCGGTGGCGCCGGCCAGCGCGCTGGCAATCTCCACCGCCTGGCGCAACTCCGCGAGTTCCTCAACGGGTACGACCAGCTCGACCCGACCGGGCGGCGCGACCTGACGCCGGCTCACCCGAAACCGGTGCGAGCCCAACAACAATCCGGTGATCAACGCCAAGCGACGCGGCTGGGTCCAACCGGCTACGTCAAGGGCAACCGGGTCCGGCGGCCGAGGCTGGGTCCCCTCACGCTCAGGCCGCGCGTTCATCGCCCGCGCCAACGCGGCTCCGGCGCTGCGACAAGCCGCATCGTCGCCATCTCCGATACCAACCAGCCAACGACCGTCGGCCAGCGGATACACCCCGCCCGCTTTGCCGGTCGCGCCCAGTCGCTCGATGTGCGTCTGATCCACCTCGCCACGGCCACCCAGGCCATAGCCGCCCTGACGTCCCGCGGCATCTAGCGTGATCACCCACTCAAGCGCGGTGGATACCCGCTGAACCGCGACTACTGAGAGCAACGGCGTCGGGACCGCCGGAACAACACCGGCCGATGTCGGGAGATCCGTCGCGGTACTCAGCCCGAAGCCGCTTTCAGCGCGTCACCGAGATCGCTGGCTTCCTCGGCCGACATCTCCACCACGAGCCGTCCGCCCCCCTCCAGCGGAACTCGCATCACGATGCCTCGTCCTTCTTTGGTCACTTCGAGGGGACCATCACCGGTCCGGGGCTTCATAGCCGCCATGTTCTAGCTACCTCCATCACGTTCAGTCCGGGGCAGACGTTCGTCGGGGATCCGATGCGTAACCTCCGGAGGAGACCAGTGCCCTCGGCGCAAAATATTCTCCCCCATTACTCAACACGCTGTGCAACCGAGGCGATCATTCACCCTGCCAAACCGGCGCTCGCGCAGCCCGCTAAGTGATCATCCACCAAACCGGCGGCTTGCATCAAGGCATAACAGGTAGTTGGGCCGACGAAGCTGAATCCACGCCGCTTGAGCTCGCGAGCCATCGCGCCTGACTCGGGCGTGGCCACCGGAACCTCGGCCAGGCTTCGCGGCCGAGGCCTGGCATCAGCCAATGGCGCGAACGACCAGATCAGCTCGTCCAGCGGAACGTCGAGCGCCAGCGCCGCCCGCGCGTTGCGGCGGGCCGCTTCTATCTTGGCCCGGTTGCGGACAATCCCAAGGTCGGCCATCAGCCGCTCGGTATCAGCATTATCGAACTGGGCCACCCTAGCCGGGTCAAAGCCAGCGAACGCACGCCGAAACGCCTCCCGTTTACGCAAGATCACCAACCAGGACAACCCCGTCTGGAACCCCTCCAAACACAGCCGTTCGAACATCGGGATCACCCCGCGCAGCGGCCGACCCCATTCCTGATCATGATACGCGAGGTATTCCGGCGCGGACAGTCCCCACGAACAGCGCGGCCGGCCATCCGGGCCAGGCAATAGGTCACCGGTCATAGTTCGCGCAGAACGCTACGAAACGGCGCAGGGACAAGCGGATACCGGCGGCGAACACGGGCCGAACCACCGGCCAGCCCAAGCGCCCGAGCGCCCCGAACGGCAGCTCCAGCAGCTCGGTCCAGTGCAGCACGGAACCCCCGCCAGGCCTTGGGGTCACCGCGAACACCCCGCCGCCGCGCACCAGCTGGCCGGTGTGCCGAACCACGCAGCGCCGCCGCGCCGGATCCCACTCGGTGATCTCCATGGTGTCCAGGAAACCGATCGGGCCCCACCCGGTGCGAGCGGCGAGCGTCGAGCCAACCGAACACCCATCACCCGCGGTTATTGCCACCGTGGTGCCGAGTATCCATTCACCTTGCCTCGGCCAATCGGTGACCGCGAGCCAGGCGTGTTCGGGGGAGCCGGGCAGCTCGACGGTCAGCTCAAGATCCGTGGTCATGCGCGTCAGATCCCTCCTGCTTCTGGGCTGGCTCTTCGGTGACGTCCTCGGTTGGATCCCCAGTCAGATCCCCTGGATCATTGATGGCCGGTTCGTCCGCCAACTCCAACTCGATGATCCGCCTGCATAACCGAGCGTGCTCCCCGGCCAGCCGATCCAGCTCATCGGCCAACCGATCAAGTACCCAATCCACCTCCGCCATCCGATAACCCCGCACCGTCAGCTGGAACCGCACGGCCCGCACATCCCTCGCGGTGACGTCTTGTTCAGGCAGCCAGGTCGGCGAGATTCCACGCGGAATCGGGGCCAACTCCTCACCCCGCCCGAACAAAACCGCCGCACCCGTGAAGAACACCGCCGCGACCCCAAGCAGCACCAGAACGTAGACCAGCGCGGTGCCCACCTGACAAAACTACTCTCGACTACTCTCGACTACTCTCGGGATCGCTCGGCCCCGGCGCGAACCTCCCGCATCGGCGGCCGCTCGGCGAGCTCCACCCGCTGACCGGTGGGCAGCCACTCACCCTCGATCTGCCGAAACTGGGTGATCGCGGCCCCACTGTCGGGGAGCCCACAATGGCGCAGCGCGACCGCCAGGATCTGCCGAGCCATCACCCCCAGCTGCGGCAGCGAGCGGTTGCGATGCTTACGCACACCCAGGTTGACCTGCGCCAACGCACCCAGCCCCCGCTGAGTGTGAGTGTCGAGCAGCAGCCCGATCTCCACTCCGTAACCGGCGGCGAACGGCACCGACTCCAGCAACTCCCTGGTAGCGGCGTACTCACCGCCCAATGGCTGAACTATGCCCGACAGCTCAGGTCGCAACGCCGCCAGCAGCGGGCGGGCCAGCAACTCCGTCACCCGCCCGCCGCCGCTGTCCAGTTCTGAACTCTCCAACCGCAGCGGACGTCGGTAGAACCCCTTGACTAGCGCAACCCCCGGTTCTGTCAGTAGCGGCCCAAGCAGCGCCGGCACGAAACCGGCGTCGAAATCAACTAGGTCAGAATCCAGGAACACCACCAGATCACCGGTAGTGGCGGCAAGCGAACGCCAGAGCGCCTCCCCTTTGCCAGCTCTCGGTTCAAGGTGTTCGAGCACCTCCGCGCAACCGACAACTCGAGCTCCGGCCTGTGCCGCCACGTGACGTGTGCGGTCGGTCGAACCGGAGTCGAGCACCACCAGCTCGTCCACCAGCGGCTCGACGCCGCCGGTGAGCGGCAGGATCGCCGACACAATCGGCCCGACGGTGGCCTGCTCGTTGAGCGCGGGAAGTACCACCGAGACCCGTTGCCGCCGCTTGGCGGCGACCAGCTCGGCGACCGTCCACGCTGGGCATTGCCAGGTTCGCCGAGCGAACCATTCCTCCAACTCGGGTTCCATGTCACGTACGGCTCAGCCGGCGCAGGCGTCCAGCGCCGCGTCCACTCCGGTGGTGACCTCCAGCGCCTCAAGCGCGCAGGGTTGAGCGAAGCCAGCGGCTATCAGACCGCGCAACCAGGACAGCAACCCGTCGTAGTGGCCGTCCGGGTCAAGCAACACCACCGGCTTAGTGTGCAGGCTCAGCACTCGGGCACTCCACGTCTCGACCAGCTCTTCGCAGGTGCCCAGGCCGCCCGGTAGCGCGATGAACGCGTCCGCGCGCGAATCCATCATCGCCTTGCGCTCTCGCATAGTGTCGGTTATCAGTAGTTCATCACAGCTGTGATCCGCCCATTCCCGTTCGATCATGGCACGCGGGATGACCCCGATGGTGCGGGCCCCGCCGGCCCTGGCGCCGCGCGCGACCGCGCCCATCATGGAACGCCGACCCCCACCGGAGACCAGCGTCCACCCGCGCGCCGCGATGCCCCGACCGACCGCTTCGGCTAACTGCACATGACGCGGCGCTATGCCGTCGTGAGATCCGCAATACACACAGATGGCCCGGCTCATGCCTCGACCCAGCTCTTACCTCGGCCCCACGCGCGGCCGCCGCCAGGGCTCAATGCGTCCGCTCCCACGCGCGGTACGCCTCCTCGACAACCTTCACCGCGTCGTCCACGTCGTCGGTGAGGTGCAGCAGCGCGAGATCCTGGTCACCGATCTTGCCGCTGCCCCGGACCATGCCGGCCAACCAGTCGTGCAAACCACTCCAGTACTCGGCGCCCAACAGCACCACCGGGAATTTGGTCACCTTCTTGGTCTGTACCAGCGTCAGTGCCTCGAACAGCTCATCCAACGTGCCGAACCCGCCGGGTAGGCAGACAAACGCTTGTGAGTACTTCACAAACATCGTTTTGCGGGCGAAGAAGTAGCGAAAGTTGATGCCAAGGTCAACCCAGGGGTTCAGGCCTTGCTCAAACGGCAGCTCGATACCTAACCCGACGGACAGCCCGCCAGCGTCGTTACATCCCCGGTTGACCGCTTCCATCGCGCCGGGGCCGCCACCGGTAATCACCGCGAAGCCAGCGCCCGCCAGCGCCGCGCCCAGCTGTCGGCCAAGCGCGTATTCCGGATGATCTCGTCGGGTGCGGGCCGAGCCGAATACGGTGACCGCCTTGGGCAGCTCAGCGAGCATACCGAAGCCCTCGACGAACTCCGCCTGGATACGCAGTACCCGCCACGGATCGGTGTGCACCCAATCCGAAGGACCGCGCGAGTCCAGCAGCCGCTGATCGGTCGTGGTCGGCTCCTTCCTGCGGTCGCGGCGCAGCACTATCGGGCCACGCATTTTCTCGGACGGATGCTCATCTGCCGGCGTAAGACCGGGCCCCGGGTCAAAATCAAAACTATCGGACACAACCCGACCTTACTGGGCAGGGCTGACAAGAAAGTGGCGCAGCAGGTCGGCGCACTCGGTGATCCGCGCGGTGTCCACGTATTCCTCCTTGGTGTGTGCCAGGTTCGGATCACCTGGCCCGAAGTTAACCGCGGGGACACCCAGCGCGGCGAATCGGGAGACATCAGTCCAGCCGTACTTGGCCGCCGGCCGCGCGCCGGTAGCGGCTAAGAACGCCCGTGCGGTTGGTGTGTGCAACCCGGGCAACGCGCCAGCCGCGCTATCGATGACTTCCACGTCCATCCCTGTGAAGACGTCCATGACGTGCGCGGTGGCCTCGGCGACCGTGCGGTCCGGGGCGAACCGAAAGTTCACGGTAACCCGGCACGCGTCCGGTACCACATTGCCAGCAACGCCGCCCTCGATTCCCACCGCCTGCAGTCCCTCTCGATACTCGCATCCATCGATCTCCACCCGCCGGGGCTGGTACGCATTGAGCCGGTCCAGCACCTCCCCGGCGGCGTGGATGGCGTTGCGGCCCAGCCAGGACCGGGCCGAGTGGGCCCGCCGGCCTTCAGCGCTGACGACCACCCTCAGCGTGCCCTGGCAACCGGCTTCCAGCACGCCGTTGGTTGGCTCGGCCAGGATGGCGAGGTCAGCTTCCAGCCACTCCGGATGGCTGCGCTCAATGCGAGCCAGCCCGTTGCGCGCTGCCATCACCTCCTCGCAGTCGTAGAACACGCAGGTGATCTCGTGCGCCGGGTGGTTCACGGTGGCCGCCAGATGCGCGATCACCGCGTCCCCGGCTTTCATGTCCGATGCGCCGCAACCGTAGATCAAGCCGCCAACGCGGCGGCTGGGCAAGTTGCCCGCGACCGGCACGGTGTCCAGGTGGCCGGCTAGTAGCACCCTGGTCAGCCGCGATCCAGCGCTGCGGGCTAGTACCGCGTTTCCGTCGCGCAGTATCTCCAGGTGCGGGGCTTGCCGGTGCAGTGCCTCCTCGAGGGCATCGGCGATCGCTGCTTCCATACCGGACACACTGGGGATATCCACCATCGCGGTGGTGAGATCCACGGGGTCAGCGGTGAGGTCGAACTTGATGTTACCCACGCCGCTCGACGCTACCCGGCGCTCGTCGCCCAGGCGGCAGGCCCCGGCCGCCGCGGCACCCCGGCCGGCCGTGTACCCGGCGTCACCGCGCAGCTGGCGGCCGAATTCGGTGACCCGGTAGTGGTCGGCGTCGCGCTCGAACACAACGCCGTGTTTTCGCTCATACCGTCCCCCATTCCCGCTGTCCCCCATTCCCGCAAACCAGCTTCCTGCTATGGCGCACCCAAGTTCGACGCCTCGTACAAGATCAATACTCGCGATCCCCAAACGCCTTCTTTATCCAGTGTCGACGAGATACGCCGGGACTTGTCGCCTGGGTTTTTGGTGTGGGTCGATCCAGGCCGGTGGGATGAACTCAGGTAAGCCGTTGTCGATGCGCACGGTCCAGCCGCTGCGATGAACCAGCCGGTGGTGGACCTTGCAGAGCATGGTCAGGTTGCCGAGCTTGGTTTCCCCGCCGTGCTCCCACGGAATGATGTGGTGGATTTCGCACCACGACGGCGGCCGGTTGCAGCCGGGATAGGCGCAGCATCGATCCCGAGCGATGACCGCGCGGCGGAGCCCGTCGGGGATAGCGCGGGTCAACCGCCCCACATCCAACGGCTGACTGTTCCCGCCGAACACGATCGGGATGATCGCGGCGTCGCAGGCCAATTGCCGCATCACCTCGGGAGTGATCAATCCGGCGAGATCGAGGGTGGCCGCGCGAGCCCGGTCCTCCAGATCCTCCAGCCGGATGTGCACGTTCATGTGCGGGCGCTGCCCACCACACTGAGGCACATCCCCATGATCCAGCACGTACCCGCACACATCAGCCAACGCCTCGGCTTGGCGCTGGGCCTGAGTCCGGTCGTCATCCGCGGTCACGGGTTTGGCATGGGCGTCGATCGCGGTGGCGATCGCATCGAACATCGCCGCGTCCTCAAATCGGCCCTTCAACGTCCCACCGCCGGTGCCAGTACGGGTCAGTTGTTGTACCCCCTGGGGGGCGCCTCGTGGGCGTGAAAATCGCCTCATCAGTACCACGAGCATCAGGGGTACCTATTTCCCGGTTAGTCATCAGTGCCCCTGACGGGGCGCCCGTTCGGGCTGAAAATTCGTCGCACCAGCACCACCAGCCCCAGCGGCACCTATTTTCGAACTAGATGCAACTCGTTGACCAACTCCAGTTCCCGATCATCAGGCTCGGCGCCATCCTGGTCCAGCAGCTCGATCAGCGTGGTTCCCCAGGTGTGCAACTCACTGGGGCTGTATTCACCGGTCTTGCCGGCCAGTTGCTCTTCCACCCCCGCCCATACATCCGGGGCTAGTCGGCCGGCGGCAGCCGAGTTCAGCAACCGAGCGATCACCTCGACGTGCCGCAAGCTGGCTTTTCCAGCGGTGAACGCATCCGCGGTGGCGTCCAGCTTCGCCGGCAACTCGGTGCCATCCAAACCGGTCCGGACGCACACCTGCTCGGCGGCGATCACTCGGCGACGGGCTTCGGAACGGTCCCAGCCCAGCAGATCACCTAACGCTCCGACCGGGGACTTGTAGCCGCGCTCGGTGAACACCCCCCGCCGGATCAACACCGCGATCGTGTCCACTGTGATCTGATCGAGCCGTCGGGCCACCCCCTCACACAACCTCAACACCGACAACAGCTCGTCGTCACCGCCACTCGGACCGGCAACCACACCCAGCTGGTCGACCGCCTCGGCCAACCGCTGGTGCGCCACTTCAAACGAACCCGGAACCACCCCATCATCATATCCGAACAAGCGTTCGAAGACACGTCATCCGTCGCGATCGCACACTACCCATCGACACCCATAACAGCTGTCCGACCATTGAGCCCGAGAACACGCGATGCGAACAGCGATGGAGTCAATCCGGCGTCCTAAAGTGCTGCCATCCGGTCCATGGGCTGTTGCGCGGCCTGGGCGATGCGATTGCCCTCGGGAGTGGTTCGGTGATCCCCCAAGTGGACCATCCGTGATGGTCGGAGGGCCCCAGCCCCCGCCTAACACAGCCCTGTCCCTGAGCCGTCGGTCACGCAACCGTCCGGCAGCCTCAGCGGCAGAAAGCAATCGCAGGTCATTTGCCCAGGCGCTAGCCAAGCTTTTTGCCCCAGGGCGAAGCACAGCGAGATACATGGCGCGTCTCTGCCGGGTTGCGGCGGCCCGACCTTGCTGTATCCCCAGCTGGCATAGGTCCCCCCGCCGGCTCGGCTTCCGGTTCCAGCCGAACAAGCAACGTCACCCTGGCAAAGGCAGCCGAGGCCACATCGGACGGGATAGCGCCGCACTAACCAAGATCACGTAACCGGGCCGCGGTTTTAGCGACCGTATACCAATGGCGCCAGCGCCGTAATAGATCAAAAATCGTGTCATGTGCGGGCTCGGCCGTGTTCGAGGTACAAGATCGTGCCGGATGTGTAGGCACGGTAGGCATTGGTGAGGCGACGTACGAGTCGTGGGATCACGTAGCGGGCAAGATCGTCGACCGCTACCCATTCAGTCTTGTCGATTTCGGTTCCGTCAAGGCGAATTGCGCGCTCGTCGTCGCCAAGCTCACCACAATCGAATATGTAGAGTATCTTATCACCTTCCGCGTTGTTGGGTGCCCAATCGTGAACCAACAGGCGCCTGACGGCTCTGTCTAGTCCCAATTCTTCGCGCACTTCGCGTTCGCAGGCCGACGCCGGAGATTCACCTCGATCGATGTAACCACCCGGAATATCCCAACGATTACCATAGGTCTTGCGAACCAACAAGACGCTATCGCTGTCGACAAAGAGCGCACCCGCCGCGAGACGCGGCATAGCGAAGTTAGCCGCTGGGTCGCTCACCGAATTGATCTCTCAAGGTTGACACGCTGCGCCAACTTGCCAAGTTCAATAGTCAGGTTACCCACGGAACACCGAACTAGGTTCTTGCCGCGGCCGGGACCGTTGAGGGCGAACACCGCTGGTCGCTCCGTGAACTCTTCAAAAGTCAGTCGGCGCCGCCTGACGCGTAGTTCCCAACCCCGTGCGCGCTGCGTCCTTCACGCTCAACTGCGCCTCCATCCGCTCACCTCGGCTAGGATAATCAACCGAATGTTGACCAAGTGTAGCTCCGCAAGCCAGCGAACCAAACAGGGCGCACCGGCCGCCGCGCGGTCGTTCTCACGCCAGACATGCGTTGAGTTTCCCCCGACAGTCAGCAGGTCCTTTGAGCACTGCCGTGAGGCCAACTCCTTGACGATCCGGTCGTCGATACGGGCAATCCCCAAGTCTGTTATGAACCATTTTCCGGAACGCTGGACGACTTGACGCAAGCGAGCCGAGGCAAGCGCGACTTCTCCAAGACCTGACACTCGCCTATCTAACGCTCAGCGAACGAGCCGAAGCGGCCCGTCACCGCGCCCGAGCGGCCGAGCTGGCGGACGAGATCAACTCCGTCCGGCAGCGCAATAGGCTTCCTGATGGGCAGGATTAGCTCGGATAAGTGGCATGTATCAGTCGTAGGGTGCAGGTGTGGCGGATAAGCGCGGTACGTGGCGGACATTCGGGGAACGGTTCTGTGGCGTGAGGCCAAGCGAATCGGTGAGCCGACGGACACCGAAGAGGTCGGCCGCGTGGAGTGGGTGAAGCTCTCGCGTGTCACGGAGCTCGCTCGGCAAGGCGAGCTATTAGGTTCTGGCACTCTAGTGGCGCTGCTGTTTTACCTATCGACTACAAGAACTATCTAAGAGGACCGAGCGGCGAGCGCGGTAATGGCACATCGCGTTATCAGGCCGGCTTCCAGCGGCGGGACGAGCCGCGCCGCGACGGACGGCTTGCCCGATTCGAGCAACCGCCGAGGTGTCGCCTAGAAAGTATGCGCTCAGGCCCACGCGGATCGGCGCCGGTCATCATCGGCGAGATCAACACTGCCGGCAAGCAGATATCCACCAGGCGCTTCGTCATCAGGCCAGTGTATCTAAAGAGTGGAAAGGGATATATCTGGTCACGCCGGCCGCCGAAGTTCGTGCCGGACGGCCGCGGTGCGCTGCTATAACGTGCCTTCGTGCATATCACCGACGGCGCCCATGGCGTCGGCGTTGCCACTGTGGCCGCCGACGGCACCGTGCTGGACACCTGGTACCCGAAACCCATGCTCGGCCGAGCCACGGACACCACGACGTCCGAGCCAGCAAACGAGCTGACGGCGCTGCTGGGCCACGACGAAGCCCGAGGCGTCACGCTCGTCATGGTGCGCACCGAGATTGCCTCGCTGGCCGAGTCCCCGACCGACGCGCACGACGTCTACCTGCGGCTCCATCTGCTCAGCCATCGGTTGGTCAAGCCGCGCTCAATAAATATGGACGGGGTGTTCGGCCTGCTCGCCACCGTGGTGTGGACCAGCGCCGGTCCGTGCCCGGCGCCTAGCTTCGAGCTGACCCGAGCTCGGCTGCGCGCCAAGCACGGTCAGCTCACGGTGTACGGGCTGGACAAGTTCCCCCGAATGGTCGATTACGTCGTGCCGTCCGGGGTGCGGATCGGTGACGCCGACCGGGTCCGGCTCGGTGCCCACTTGGCCGAGGGCACCACCGTGATGCACGAGGGATTCGTCAACTTCAACGCCGGAACCCTCGGCACTTCGATGGTGGAGGGCCGCATTTCGGCGGGCGTGGTGGTTGGGGACGGTTCCGACATCGGCGGCGGCGCGTCGATCATGGGTATGCTGTCCGGCGGCGGCAAAGAGGTGATCTCAGTCGGCCGCAACTGCTTGGTCGGCGCGAATGCCGGGATCGGCATTTCGTTGGGCGACGACTGCGTGGTTGAAGCCGGACTCTATGTCACCGCCGGTACCAAGGTGACCTTGCCCGACGGCACGGTGGTCAGAGCAGGTGAACTCTCCGGAAGCTCAGGGTTACTGTTCCTTCGCAACTCAGTAACAGGCACGGTGGAGGCGCGTCCGCTCGCCGGGCGCAAGGTCGAGCTGAATACGGCGCTGCACGCGAACAATTGATCTTGACAGACGCGTATCCTCAACGCGGTGACAGCCGCCACTAGTGAGCACGCCGGTATCCGCGCTGGTATCCACGCCCCCCGCCGAGCGGCCGCGGTCCCCGCGAGGGACTCGCTGCCGGCTAGCCTGTTTGAGTTGCCTGAGCCACTGTCGGCCCGTCCGGATGACTCACCGGTACATCACGTCCGGGTGGCTCTGGATAGCCGGTTGCGCGCACTGTTGCGACACGACCCTGGCGCCCGTACCGGGGCCGACGTCGAGGACGTGCACCAGATGCGGGTAGCTGTGCGCCGGATGCGCGCGGCGCTGAAAGCGGCCGCGCCACTGTTGGATGCTGACTGGGCCGATGAGCTGCGGGCCGAGTTGGGTTGGCTCGGGCGTTCGCTAGGTCCGGTGCGCGACCTGGACGTGTTGCTGCCGAGGCTGCGCCAGCTCGCCTCCAACCTACCCGCCGAAGAGCGAGCCTTCGCCGAGCAGCTCATCGGCGCGCTGGACGACGAATACCGCGAAGCCCGCCAGGACATGCTCGCCGCGCTCAGCGCGCCTCGCTACACCACGCTGCTGGAGCGCCTGGCCGACGCGGTTCGGTGTCCGCTGCCCACCCCGAAGGCGAGCAAGAAACAGCCACAGCTGATCAAGCTGGTTCGTAAGCAGTATCGATCGCTGAGCAAAGCGGTGCGGCGCGCCGGGGATAATCCGTCAGACGAGATGCTGCACGCGCTGCGGATCAAGGGCAAGCGGCTGAGATACACCGGGGAACTTGCCGAACCGGTGCTTGGCAAGCCAGTGCGCCAGCTGCTCGACGCCACCAGCGGGCTGCAGGAGGTGCTGGGTGACCACCAGGACGCGTGCGTGGCACAACACCGGATCCGCGAGCTGGTGGCCGGGCTCGGCGAAACGCCCAACCCCATGATGATGTTCGTCGCCGGGCGGCTGGTGGAGCGCGAGTACGCCCGAGGGCAACATCAACGCTCGCTGTGGTGGGCGGCCTGGGAGAAGATCGTGGCCAGGGCCGAGCGGTTGTAGCGGCTGGCTATTGGGCGGCCGGGAATGATCGCGTTGAACCGCTGTCATGCGCGGCGCAGCCGGCGGACCGCCTCGCTGATCCGTTCGTCGGTCGCGGTGACCGCCACCCGCACATAAGAAGCTCCGGCTGGCCCGTAGAACTCGCCGGGGGCGACCAGGACACCCCGCGCCGCGAGCCGGTCCACGGTGTGTCGCCCCGGTTCGCCACCGGTGGCCCACAGGTACAGCCCCGCCTCGGAATGTTCGATGCGCAGCCCGAAGTCGGTGAACGCCCTGGCCAAGGCCGACCGCCGCCGCCGGTACCGGCGCCACTGCACGCATACGTGTTCGTCGTCGTCCAACGCCGCGACCATGGCGGCCTGCACCGGCCGAGGCACCATCATCCCGGCGTGTTTGCGAGCCGCGAGCAACGACGCGACCAGCGCCGGGTCCCCGACCACGTAGCCGGCGCGGTATCCGGCCAGGTTGGACGACTTGGACAGCGAGTGCACCGCGAGCAAACCGGTGGGGTCGCCACCGGACACCGACTCGTGCAACACCGACACAGCCCCGGTCGCCGGATCGGCCAGCGAGAGGTAGCACTCGTCGGAGGCCACGACCGCACCGAGCGCACGCGCCCAGTCAACGACCCGACGCAGGTGTTCGGCAGGCAGCACCCGACCGGTCGGGTTAGCCGGTGAGTTCAACCACACCAGCCGCACTCGACCCAGGCCATCAACCACCGGTGGGGTAGCGCGCAGCACCTGCGCGCCCGCTAACCGAGCCCCGACCTCATAGGTGGGGTAAGCCAGCTCGGGCAACACCACCACATCACTCTGGCCCACCCCCAGCAACGTGGGCAGCCATGCCACTAATTCCTTGGAGCCAATCGTTGGCAGTACCGCATCCGGGTCTAGCCCAGTTACTTGATGGCGGCGTTCCATCGCCGCTACCACAGCCTCCCGCAGCCGCGGAGTACCCCAGGTGGCCGGGTACCCGGGTTCCCCGGCGGCCGGACCGGTGAGAGCCGCCCGGACCAGAGCGGGTACGTCATCGACTGGAGTACCAACCGAAAGATCGACTACGCCTCCTGGATGCTCGTGCGCGCGGGCGGTCGCATCGACAAGAGAGTCCCATGGGAAGTCCGGAAGCACACGCCTCATTCGTCGTGTAGCTGAGGCGGAAGGTTAGTGGCCGGCGGAACATCAAAATCGATCTTGCCCACCTTCGAGGCCCCGCCCGGCGAGCCGAGCTCGTCGAAGAAGTCGACGTTGGCCTTGGTGTAGTCCTTCCACTGATCCGGTACATCGTCTTCATAGTAGATCGCCTCGACCGGGCAGACCGGTTCGCAGGCACCACAGTCGACGCACTCGTCAGGATGGATGTACATCATCCGGCCACCCTCATAGATGCAATCAACCGGACACTCCTCTATGCACGCTTTGTCAAGGAGGTCGACACACGGCTCGGCGACTACATAGGTCACGGCGTTCTCCTGGGATGGGGTACAACATTCACCCCACAGTATGTCTGCTCCGATTGAGTTCAGCGCACAGAGGTAGCCTTGAGGCGGGCGAAGTCACACCGAGTTGCCGGGTGCCCGGGCCGACGGTCAATCGTGAGTGAGGGAATCGCGGGGTGAACCGGGCACATATGGGGCCGGACGCGGCCTCCCTGAGCGGTCTGCTCGGGCGGCGGGTATCGCTGCGCCATCGCGTAATTGAGGCCGACCGGCGGCCGATGCGCAGCGACGCGGTCGGCGAGCTAATCGAAGTCGGCCCGGTCACGGTGGTCGTGCGAACGAGGAATGGCTCGGTGCGGGTGCGCCGGGACGACGTGGTCGCGGTGCGGGAAATCCCACCGCCGCCGCGGAAGCGGCCATCGTGGGCCGCGGTGTCCCGGCTGGAAAGAATCTGCGCGGACGGCTGGCCAGCGGTTACCCAGCGCCCGCTCGGGCAGTGGCGGTTGCGCGCGGCCGGCGGGTTCACCGGCAGGGCGAACTCGGCGCTGGCCGTCGGCGACCCGCACCGGTCGGTACCGGCCGCGCTGCGAGCGGTAGTTGAGTTCGCGGAAGAACACGAGCTGGCCCCACGAGTGCAGGTGCCCGAGGGCTCGCCGTGGCATCGGGCCATCGCCGAGGACGGCTGGGTCACCGCCGAGGACGGCTGGGCCACCGAAGAGGACGGCTGGGCCACCGAAGAGACACACCCAGCCGGCGCCCAGGTGGAGGTGCTGGTAGCCGACCTGCGCGCGCTCGCCGAGCATCCGGCGCTTGCCGGATCGAGCATAGCGAGGCTCACCGTCGCGGGGCGCGAGTCGTGGCGAGCAGCCGCGGTCGAGCCGGTGACCACCGACCAAGAACACGTGCTGACCGCGCCAGCCCTGCCGCACCTGAGCTTCGTGCTGGCCCACGTCAGCGATCAGCTGGCGGGGACGAGCCGGCTGGCGGTGCTGGACGAGCATCTCTACCTGACCCGGATGCCGGTGACCGAAGCCCACCGCCGACGCGGGCTGGCTAAAGCGATGATGGCGCGAGCCTCGGGCTGGGGGCTCGAGCGAGGCGCACGATGGTGCGTGCTGCAGGTGGCGGCGCACAACGCCGCCGCCTTGAGCCTCTACCGACGGCTCGGCTTCACCCCGCACCACCGCTGCCTGTACCTACGCCCGCCAGAAAGCCTCAGTTAAGCCGTGCACCTGCTGCCCGACAGCGGCTTCAGATAGGTGTCAAGCGCCCAACCTCCGTCGCTGAGCTGGCGGTAACCGTTACGTACTGTGGTGGTGGCCCCGCGCAGGTCGCCGCGTTTCAGCGTCGAGGTGCTCTTCGCGCTCGGCTGTGCGTCGACACGCACCGGCAGCGTATCGGCGGTGACCTCAACCCGGCACGGCGAGGTCCGCTCTGAATCGGCGTTGACCACCCCCTGGTCGATCAGCGCCGAGAAGCCGAGCAACACACCCAGCACTATCGTGAACCCCCAGCCGCGCGTGTCCGGCTTCTTGATCTTCTTGATCTTCCTGATATCGGTCAGCTTCATCATGCCGACGCTCCGCCCTGCCAGGTAACAACTCGCGCGTCACGCTACCGCAGCCGCCCGGACTTGGCGGCGCGATTGAGGCCGGCGCAGGTAGCGTGTTCGTCTAAGACTTTCCGGAGCACTTAGCGGAGCCGTCGAAGAAGACGCCAACGAAGACGCCGACGAAGCTCCGTGGAGGTACAGCGCTCCGCAATCCGCACCCAACCCACCGATAACAGGCAGGCCGGAAGCACCAATGAAGATCATCTACACCTACACGGACGAGGCGCCCGCGCTGGCAACGCATTCGTTCCTGCCCATTATCGAGGCCTTCACCAGTAGGGTGGGCGTCGAAGTCGAGCTCCGCGACATTTCGCTGGCTGGCCGCATCCTGGCGCGCTTCCCCGATCGGCTGACCGACCTCCAGCGGGTAGCTGACGCATTGACTGAGCTCGGCGAGCTAGCCAAGACGCCCGAAGCCAACATCATCAAGCTGCCCAACATTAGCGCCTCGATCCCCCAGCTCAAGGCGGCCATCACAGAGCTGCGGAGCGCCGGCTATGACATACCCAGCTACCCGGAGAGCCCGTCGACCGACGGCGAGCGTGCCGCCCGAGCCGTGTACGACGCGGTGAAGGGCAGCGCGGTCAACCCGGTATTGCGCGAAGGCAACTCCGACCGCCGTGCCCCGGCCTCTGTCAAGCAGTTCGCCCGCTCCCACCCGCACTCCATGGGTGCTTGGTCGTCCGAGTCGGCCTCGCACGTGTCCACGATGAGCGATGGCGATTTCCGACACTCCGAGCGCTCGGTCACGCTCAGCAAAGCTGACGAGCTGCGCATCGAGCACGTGGCGTCCGACGGCACGGTCACGGTGCTCAAGCCGTCGCTGGGAGTCCAGGCCGGTGAGATCGTGGACGCGGCGGTGATGGGCCGGGCGGCCCTGGAGGAATTCCTCGCCGAGCAGGTTGCCGACGCCAAGGCCAAGGGCGTGCTCTTCTCGGTGCACCTGAAGGCGACGATGATGAAGGTCTCCGACCCGATCATCTTCGGACACGCGGTGAAGGCCTACTTCGCCGATCTGTTCGCCAAGTACGGAGCTGACCTGGCGTCGGTGGGCGCGAACCCCAACGACGGTCTGGCCAGCGTGATCACCGCGTTGGGCAACCTGCCGGCACAGAAGCGGGAGGCCATCGAGCAGGCCATCGCCGCCGCGTACCAGACCGGACCGTCGATTGCCATGGTGGATTCCGACCGGGGCATCACCAATCTGCACGTGCCCAGCGATGTGATCATCGACGCATCCATGCCGGCGGCCATCCGCTCGTCCGGTCAGATGTGGAACGCCGCTGGTCAGCAGCAGGACACGAAGTTCGTCATCCCGGACTCGTCCTACGCCCCGCTGTACGCCGAGACCATCGCGCACTGCCGCGAGCACGGCGCGTTCGACCCAACCACCATGGGCACGACCTCGAACGTGGGCCTCATGGCGCAGAAAGCCGAGGAGTACGGCAGCCACGACAAGACCTTCGAGATCAGTGCGCCGGGCACCGTCCGGGTCGTCTCCGCCGACGGCGGCGTCCTACTGTCGCACGAGGTGGCGGCCGGCGACATCTGGCGGGCCTGCCAGACCAAGGATGCCCCGATTCGGGACTGGGTGCGGCTGGCCGTGCGGCGAGCCAGGGTGACCGGCGCGCCAGCGGTGTTCTGGCTGGACGACACCCGTAGCCACGACAGCGAAGTGCTGAAGAAGGTTCGCGCCTACCTGCCCGAGCACGACACCAACGGGCTGATCATCGAGATCCTGCCCGTCGCCGAGGCCGCCCGGTACACATGCGAGCGGGCCCGCAAGGGCGACGACACGATTTCGGTCACTGGGAACGTGCTGCGTGATTACCTCACCGACCTTTTCCCGATCTTGGAGCTGGGGACCAGCGCCAAGATGCTCTCGATTGTGCCGCTGATGAACGGCGGTGGGCTGTTCGAGACTGGGGCAGGTGGCTCGGCACCCAAGCATGTCCAACAGTTGATTAAAGAGAACCACCTGCGGTGGGACTCCCTCGGCGAGTTCCTCGCGCTCGCCGTGTCCCTGGAGTTCATGGCCTCCCAAGCCGACAACGACAATCCCCGCGCCGCGCTGCTTGGTAAAGCGCTGGACGAGGCCACTGGGCAGCTGCTGGAGCATGGCAAGTCGCCCTCGCGTCGCCGCGGCGAGCTGGACAACCGAGGCAGCCACTTTTACCTCGCGTTGTACTGGGCACAGGCGCTGGCCGGGCAGTCTGAAGACGCCGAACTGGCCGCTGTCTTCGCACCGCTGGCACAGCGATTGGGCACCGACGAGGAAAAGATCGTCAGTGAGCTGAACGCGGTACAGGGCCAGCCCGTCGACTTAGGTGGCTACTACTACGTGGATCGCGCCAAAGCCGACCAGGTGATGCGCCCCAGCCCCACGTTTAACGCCGCCCTCGCGGAGTTCTGATCCGCCCGCGCCGCGCCCCCCTTTGGCGCGAACAGCATCTTGAGTGTCCACTTGAGTGTCCACGAGGAGCAGAAGGTGGCCATGTCGAACCGTGAAATCCCATTGCGCGCCGCCGTAATCTAATGAGTCGTGCTGGCGCCGTATCCGCAGCTGGTCCGAGCCGGGTATCGGCGCCATGCCAGCTACTGGCAGGCCAGCCTGGGCGGGGTCACCGCCAACGTGGTGTTCGGCCTGCTGCGCGGCGCCATACTTATCGCCGTGCTGGCCCAGCGCGGCAGCGTCGCGGGTTATGACACCGCCGTCGCGGTCACCTACGTCTGGCTCGGGCAGGGCCTGATTGGCGTGGTGCTGTTGTGGGGCGACACCGAGCTATCCCAGCGGATCCGTACCGGCGATGTGGTGATCGATCTAAGCCGACCGTGGAACCTGCAGGCCGCGATGCTGGCCACCGATCTGGGCCGCGCCGGCCACGCCATCGGGGCCCGGCTGCTGCCGCCGATGGCGTTCGGGGCGCTGTTCTTCCCGCTGCGCTGGCCCGAGCACCCGATCACCTGGATCTTGATTGCCGCCGCTGTGCCGCTGGCGGTCACGGTCAGCTTCAGTATCCGGTTTCTGCTCAACGCCAGCGCGTTCTGGTTGCTCGACGCCAGAGGCGCGCTCGCGGTGTGGGGCGCCACCAGTGGAGTGCTCGGCGGGTTGGTGCTGCCCCTGAGCTGGTATCCCAGCTGGGCGCGGGCGGTGCTGGCCTGGACGCCGTTTCCGGCGCTGTTTCAATTCCCGATCGACGTATTCACCGAACGCGGCGATGCATTCACGCTGATCACCAAGCAGCTGGTCTGGGCCGCCTTGTTACTGGCGGCCGGTCAGGTCGTGCTGGCCCGAGGGACTCGCCGGCTGGTGGTGCAGGGTGGCTGAGTTGCCCCCGGTTGAGTCAAGCCCACGCCATCGGTCGGTCTATCCCCGGATCCTGGCGTCCCGCTTGCGTAGCCAACTCGCTTACCCTGGCTCGTTCGCGCTCGACGTAGTGGCCCAGATCATCGGGCAGGCGATCGAACTACTGGGGATCCTGGTGGTGTTCACCCAGGTCCGCTCGTTGGGCGGATTCTCATCGACCGAGGTGGTGCTGATGTACGGGCTGGCAGCCACCGCGTTCGGGCTGGCCATCCTCTGCGTCGAACAGATCGAGAAACTGCCTGAGTACGTCCGCACCGGCCAGTTCGACGTGATGCTGCTGCGCCCGCTGAGCACTTTGGCCCAGCTGCTCACAGCGGACTTAGCACTCAAACGGCTCGGTCGGGTAGGCACCGGGCTGGCCGTGCTCGGCTGGTCGTTGACCACCCTCCAACTGGACTGGACACCGGTGCGCGCGCTGGTGGCGGCCACCGCGCCGCTAGTCGGGGCGGTGATCCTGGCCGCGCTGTTCGTGGCGGCAAACACGGTGTCGTTCTGGCTGATCGACGGTCAAGAGGCAGCGAACTCGGTGACCTACGGCTCAAACTTCGCCACCTCGTACCCGATCACGGTGTATGGGCCGTGGCTGCGCCGGCTGATGTGCTTCGTGCTGCCTGGGGCGTTCGTCGCGTACTTCCCGGCGCTGGCCCTGCTCGGACGGCCCGACCCGCTCGGGCTGCCCGACGCGCTGCGCTACAGCCCGCCGCTAGTCGCCGCACTCACGGTGGCCCTCACGACATTGATCTGGCGAGCTGGGGTGCGCCACTACCAAGGAACCGGGTCATGACGATCATCCACACTGATCGGCTGCACCGCGAATTCACTGTCGGGACGCGGTTACGCCGCCGTCGGGTGACCGCCGTGGCGGACGTGACGCTCACCGTCGAACCGGGCGACGCCGTTGGGTTCCTCGGCCCGAACGGCGCCGGGAAGTCCACCACGATCAAAATGCTGACCGGAGTGCTGGTGCCGACCTCCGGGTGGGCCAGGGTGTGCGGGCTCGACCCGGTCCGCCAGCGCCGCGAGCTGGCCCGGCGCATCGGCGTGGTGTTCGGGCAACGCAGCCAGCTGTGGTGGGACCTGCCGCTGGTCGAGAGCTTCGACCTGCACGGCGCTATCCACCGGGTGCCGTCGGCACGCTTCCGAGAACGGCTCGACGAGTGCGTGCAGCTGCTGGACATGGCGCCGTTCCTAGCCACCCCGGTCCGGCAGCTGTCGCTCGGCCAGCGGATGCGCGGCGAAGTTACCGCCGCGCTGTTGCACTCCCCCAGACTGCTGGTCCTCGACGAGCCGACCATTGGGCTCGACCTAGCCAGCAAGGAACGCTTGCGCGGGTTTTTGTCGACGGTGAACGCACGCGGTGACGTCACGCTGCTGCTCACCACGCACGATCTGCCCGACGTTGAACGGCTCTGCCGGCGGGTCATCGTCATCGACCGAGGCCGGGTGCTGGTCGACGACGAGCTGAGCACGCTGCGCGCCCGGTTCGCCGGTAATCGTGCGCTGGTGGTGGAGCTCACTGAGCCGATACCGCCGCTGCTCGGGCTGCCCGGCGTGGTCGATGTTTCGGTGCAGGCCCAGGGTCTGCGGCAGCGGCTGGAGTTCACCCAGGCCGTCAACGCCGCTGAGCTGATCGCCGCCGTCGCCGCTCGGGCGCCATTGCGCGATGTCGCGATCGCCGAGCCATCCATCGAAGACCTGGTACGCGCGCTCTACGCCACCGAAGACTCCCCAGCCCGCTAGTCGCTCGGCCGAACGGCCCTGACCTCGGCACGCGCGCCTACTTGTAGTCCTCAGGGTTAGGCCAGTCGAAACCACCGGTTTCGGAGCTGTATACCGTCTGAGACTCCCGATACGGTGGCGGCATGCTGAAACCGTGTGCGGCTGCTCGCGAAGTCGCCGACCGGATGGCCGACGCCGCGCAAGCGCTTCTCGCCACGCTCGATGCAAACCAGCGCGCTCAGGTCGGGTGGGCCTGGTCGGCTGAGTCGGAAGTCGAGCGCCGTCATTGGTTCTACACCCCCACTGACCATGGCGGCCTCACGGTCGGCGAGATGACCCCGACCCAGTACCGGCGAACGATGGCCCTGGTCGCCACGGGGCTCTCACCTGCCGGTTTCATCACAGTCACCACCGTGATGGGGTTGGAGAACGCGCTGGACTACACCGAAGGGTTCGCCGGGCTGGACTTCGGCCGCGAGCGGGGCCGAGATCCGGAGATGTACTACGTGCGGATCTTCGGCACGCCGGGCGAACGGATGTGGGGCTGGCGCTTCGGCGGCCACCATGTCTCGCTGAACAACCTGGTGGTAGACGGTTCGGTGGTTGCAACCACGCCGTGTTTCCTGGGTGCCGACCCGGCGAGCTCACCGCTGCTGGGCTCTCGGCTGTTGCGACCGCTGGGTGGAGTGGAGGACTTAGCCCGTGAGCTGGTCCGTTCGCTGTCGCACGAGCACCGGGCACGCGCGGTGCTCACTCCGAGGGCACCGGTAGACATCATCGGCGGCAACCGGCCTCGGGTCATCGATAACGGCGGGCCCGACCGGCTGATCCCGCCGCCGCTGCTGTGGCGGGGCTGCTTGGGCGCTGGTCTGGACGAGACCTTATGGACCGCGCACAACAACGCCGAGCGCAATTACGGGATCACCTCGGCCGATCACGATGCGGTCGAGCTGATCGAAGCACCTAAGGGCCTGCCAGCCCGTGAGCTGGACGTTTCACAGCGTGAGCTGCTGCGCGCCGTGCTGGACTGCTACACCGGCCGGGTGCCCGAGGAGCTGGCCTCAGCGGCCGCTGACCGCTACGTGGGTGACCAACTCGACGAGGTGTTCTTCGCCTGGGCCGGCGGCACCGAGCCCGGCCAGCCACACTACTACCGGCTCCAGGGTCCCCGGCTGCTGATCGAGTACGACAACACCCAACGCCAGGTCAACCACGCCCACTCGGTGTGGCGCGACCCCGAGGGTGACTTCGGCTTGGATGTGCTGGCCGCCCACCACGTCGCGCACGCGCACTGACGTCACGTCAAGCGCGTGCGTTCCGCGACGCGGCGCGACACGGCGGAGATAGCTGCCGACCGCCGTGAACGAGATCATCTGGACCCGGCCCGATTAGGCTAGAAGGCTTTGACGAGCGTGCCCACCGTGACGTGCGGGAATATCATCCCCCGGAACTTGAGGGGCGCCGTCTGGACGTATTGCAGTTGCATAAAATCGGCACCCTGTGGTCCCTCAACGCGTTCGATCGCGAAAACGCTGTCAAAACTGGTCACATCGGCGTTCTGGACGATGAACGGAATGTTGTCCACACCCCCGCCCATCGCCGTGGACACGATTAGACGGGTGATGTGCTCGACGTTCTGCCCCGCTAGCGCGTCGCGGAGCAGCGTGATCGGGTCGTCGAGTATCGCCTGAGTGATCCCCGGTGGGACCGGCCTGGTCCGGTACGGGGTGTCCAGGCTGAGGTCGTACGCCCGGAAGGGGTTCTTGGTCCCTGGCGGTGGAGGCTGGCCGCCAATCGGGTAGGGGACGGTGTTCGAGGGCGGAATCTCGATCGGCCCCGTCGGCACGACGTATTCCGGGAACCCGGTGGCGCACAGCGAGTTCCCGTGCGGGATGACTGACAGTCTGGCGATGCTGGTGTCGTTGTTCGCCGGTTCGGTGGTGGGCGGGATCACGAGCCAGGACCCTGTCTCGATGTGCAGCGCGCCGCCGGTGATCGCATCGGTGACCCGGTGCAGGTATGTCACGCCGAACAAGGGGATGCTGTTCTGCTTGCTTCCCCGGTCTATGACTGGGGAACCGATGGTCAGGAACTCAATCGTCTCCCGAAGCAGGTTGAGCTGGAGGAAGAACCCGTCGGAGTTGTCGGTGTCGAAGTCGGGCCGGGCGATGATACTGAACCCGGTTCCCTCCCAGAAGCCGGGAAAGTCCGCGAGCGGCCCGAGCTGATCGGCGGTGGTTGTGTGTCCCGACACGGCCCGGTAGGAGCGGGCCGTGTTCACGTTCGCCGGCCCGCTCACGGCACCCTGCGCATCAAGGCGGACGGTGTCAGTCATGGTGTCTTCCCTTTCGTGTCGTCTGCCGGAGGAACCCGCTTCGCCAGCTCGGCCCGGACGGTGGCGAGCCCGTCCGCGGCGACGGTGTAGGCGTCCAGAACGCCCCGCACCGGCGCGTCCTCGCCGGGGATCCAGAACTTGGGCCGGGTCAGCCGGAACGAGTTGAGGAACGCGGGGACCGCGTTGAAGACCTCGACGAGCAGCGGCCCGGCGTAATGGGCCAGCACCGGGCCGAGGAAACCGTCCCAAGGAATCCAGCTGTCGGCCAGAGCGCCCCGGTCGGGTGCGGAGATGTGGATGGAGTGGATCCGGCTCCCCGTCGCCAGCCGCTGCACCTGAGCCCGGAACACCGCCGGGCCTTCACTGCCCAGCACCACGTGGGAGCTGTCGATGCACACCCCGACCGAAGAGCTGGGGACATGGTCCAGGAAGTCCGCGACCTCACCGACGAGGTTCGGCGCGGGCGTCTCCCAGTGGTCCACTGGTTCGATCCCCAGCGTGACCCCGCGCTCCCCCGCATAGTCACCCACTTCCCGCAAGACCTCGCGGGCGTGCCCGTAGCCGGGCCGCGACCACGCCTGCAACGCGTCAGACCACACCGGCTCACCGGAGTCGGTGACCGGATAGACGTTGTACGGGAAGATGATCGCTCCGGCGAGCAGCGAGCCACCGAGCGCCGCCGTGATGTCGACTCTGGACCGCAGGTAGGCGGCCGCCGCCTCGCGCTGCTCCCGGTAGGGCGAGGCAGGGTTGAACGTCCGGGTCACGGCGACGTTCGTCGAGAACGGGACGTCACCCAGGCCCGCGTCGTCGAGCGCGCGCTTAAGCCCCAGGTAGCTCTCGAGCTCGGCCTTCGAATCCAGCGAGCCGGAGGGGGGCGCGATCGGCAGGTCGAACCCGTTGTACCCATACGACTGGAGTTCCTTGATGTGGCGCACGATCGTCGCGGTGTACGCCCGATCGTCCGGTCGCAGGTCCGCGGTGAACATGAAGAAGCTGAAGTACACATCTCGCCCGGCCCTCGCCGTGGTCAGAGTCATGGTTAGAACCCCAGGATCTCGCGTAGATACCTGCGAGCCCTGAACGCGTAGTCGAGCGGGAGGGCCTTCGCCGGGTCCTGCTCGGCCTCGACCACCAGCCAGCCCTCGAACCCGTTCTCCGCCAGAGTCCGCAGGATCGGGACGAAGTCGATCGACCCATCTCCGGGTACCGTGAAGACCCCCGCCTTGATCGCGTCCTGGAAGGACAGGTGCTGCTCGCGCACCTCCGCGATGATTTCAGGACGCACATCCTTGAGGTGGACGTGCCCGATGCGGGTCGCGTGGGCCTTCGTCAGCTCCAGCGGGTCGTCGCCGGCGAACGCGATGTGCCCGGTGTCCAGGCACAGGTGGACGAGCTCGGGGTCGGTGCCCGCCATCAGGCGGTCGGTGTCGGCCAGGGTCATCACGCCGGTGCCCATGTGGTGGTGGTAGCACAGGCGCATCCCCTCGCTCTTCGCGATCCCTCCGATCTTGTTCATGCCCGCGCAGAGCGCCTCCCACTGCCGGTTGTCGAACAGGGGCCGGTTGGCGAAGACGGCTGTCGGCAGCGGGTGGACGGCCCCGCCGAACTCGGCGACCACCAGGTCCGTCCCGCCCATGGCCTTGATGAACTCAAGCGAAGACGCGAAGGTAGCAAGCGTCACGTCTTCCATGTCGTGCGCCGTGAAGTACGTGCTCGTCCACGGCTCCGAGACGCGCAGGCCGCGTAGCTCCAAGGCCGCGCGCAGGACGGCGATGTCCTTGGGGTACTTGTGGCCGACGCTGCAGCCCTCGAAGCCGGCGAGCGCCATCTCGCTCACGCATTGTTCAAACGTGACCCCGATGTCAATGTTGGGGAAGTCGTCGTTCCACCACAGTGTCGGGGTCACGCCGAGCTTCACTTTGGAGCGGTCGATTTGTACGGGAGCGGTCATGGAGATCCTCCTGGTCAGTGGGCAGCGAGTGCCGGAATGTGTGGGGGAAGCGCCCAGGATCCATATCCGGGCGCCTTGGCGCCGGGCGGGTTCGCGCCGATCGCGCGCCACAGCAGGCCCTCGGCATAGGCGGTACCCGACACCACGAAGGTGACGTCACCCTCTCGAGCCCCGAAGGCCTCCGTCCACTCCCTCGGCAGCTCGTACCAGATGCCGACGAACCACATCTTGACGATGTTGCGGGCCACGGGGCCGAGCCGCGGGTCGCTGAGGACGTCTCGACGCAACAGGTGCTCCATGATCGCGCTGTTGCCGGAGGCCGCGGCCACGGCCTTGGCGTGGAGGTGGAGGTCAAGGAGACGGTCGACGATCGTGTCGCCCGCGATGCGCACCACTGTGTCGAGGTACTCCCGCGCCTGCCCGGTGCCCTGCAACTCGAAGCGGGTGAAGGCCGTGGCGTCGGCGGAGAAAGCGAGGAACCGCTCCAGCCGGGTGGTCATGACGACACCACCGCCGCGGCGGCCATCTCGAACGTGGGTGCCGCGTTCACACCGTCCAGGCCGGGAATAGGGTTGCGGATGAGCTGGATCATCAGGTCGCGCAGCCGGAACATGCCGGTCACCGCTTCGATCAGCAGTTCCGGTTGGCCGGTGAAGGCCTTGGTGAGCAGGCCGAGAAAGTCCGCGTAGGCGCGGTTGAACGCGACGGCCGCATCGCGCAACTCGGAGCCGGCGGGATAGTCGGCGAGGCGCGCGTCCTGCTTGATCGGGTAGACCGCGTCCCAGTCGACCGAGAGGGCGGGCCCGGTTGGCTGTCCCGGCTGGTCACCGTCCAGGTAGTACCTGCCGAGCAAGAGCTGTTCGAACCGGTAGTAGTGGGCGAGTTCTCGGTGCTCGTCGTAGATCCGCCCGCCGTACCCCTCGCCCTGCTCGGAGATGAGCCGGATGGCAACTTCCGCCGAGTCGAGGTCGGTGACGGTGGTGAGCTCCCCCCCGCCGGAGTAGAAGTACTCCTTACCCACCTGGCGCGCCGGGTCGCCGCGGAACAGGGCATCACCCATCTCCTTGTGCAGGTATCGGAATCCCCGGCCGATCTCGGCGTAGAACTCGCCGATGCTGTAGTACTGCATGCTCGGTTCGCCTGGTACGACCGCGAGCTGTTGGGCTTTCGGCGCGCTGCGCCTGACCAGTCGGTGCTGCTCGCTTGGCGTCTGCTTCGGCCGTTCGATCTCCAGGATGTTCTGCATGGCCTCCCGGGAGAAACGCTGGCGGCTGACCTGGAAGTCGGTCTCGCCGTCCGGGAGGAAGGCGGGGTAGTCGGGGACGAAGCTTGGCGCGGTCAGGTCGGGGCTGCCACCTATCGCGTTCAGCATGTTGGCGTCCAGCGTCAGGTGGAGCATCTCTTCCACCGCCACCACCCGAATGACGTGGTAAGCGTCGGAGTTCGTCCCCGGCTTGAGGGAGTAGAGCGCCGTCAGGTACGGCGGGATGGTCGCGTGCTCGAGCTGCATGGCAAGGTACAGGTATTCGCGCAGCCGCTCGACGGTGGTGATTCTGGTAGACGCTGTAGACACAGTTATCTCTTCCGTTCAGGCCGCGTCGCTCGGCGCGTCGGGCGGCAGCGTGAGCGAGGCGTCCGCGCGCAGCTGCTGGATGATGTGGCGCGCGCTGCGGAAGCAGAGCGCCGCGAGGGTGAGCGTGATGTTCGACGTGCCGATCGTGGGCATACTGCCGCCACCGACGAGATAGAGGTTCTTGTGATCCCAGGACCGCTGCCGGTCGTCGACGACCGATGTGGCCGGGCTGGTACCCATGATGTGCGTGCCGGCAAGGTGGTTGCCGCCGCGTATGACGTAGCCCTGTCCTTCGTACGTCACGTACTGGCTGTCTTCGGGGTCATACGAGGTGTGGTCGGCCGCGTCCAGGCATTGAAAGACCCGTCGGGCGAGCTGGCGAGCGTAGGACGCCCCGCGCATCGTGTAGTCGGGGAGGGTGTAGGAGATGACGGGGCGCATGTTGCCCAGTTGGTCGGTGTAGGCCGGGTCCACCGTGACGCGGTTGCTCTCGCTCGGGGGTACCTCGATTATGAACGCGAGCTGCAGCTGGCTGCTGATCCTGCTCTGCAGAGCGTTGCGCAGGCGGGCGCCGAACAGGTTCTCCTGGTCAACCATCTGAATGAGGTCTGAGTAAGGCGAGCCCACCGCCCAGGCCCAACCGTCGTTGTGGATGTCGACGGCGAAGGCCGCCTGCTGCCGCCGGAACGCGCCGGTTCGAAGGTCGCTGATCCCGCCAGTGCAGTTGGTGCCCCGGAAGGTTCCGGCCACCTCTGGCAGCAGACCCCAGCTCAGCAGGTAGGCGTGGTCCATGAGGTTGCGTCCCATGAGCCCGCTCGAGCTCCCGAGCCCGGAGGCCAGCATCAGCCGCGCGTTCTCGATGGCGTTCGCGGCAAGCACGAAGACGTGACCGCGCATCGTCCACGTCGTGTGCCTCGGCGACACCGGGTCCTCGTAGGCCTTGACCTCGATACCACTCACCCGACCGGTCACCGGGTCAAGGATGACCTTCGACGCGACGGTCTGGACGAGGATGTCGACGCAACCGGTCTGCAGCGCCTTGGCCAGCGTCTTGCGGGCGTTGTACTTCGCCTGCACGGGGCACAGCGGGACGCAGTTGTTGTTCCCCTGGCAACGGCCGCCCTCCTCGACCTGGTTCGTGCTCACCGCCCCCACCGGGACAAAGCCCCGGCCGTCGTCGTAGTCGGGGTTGGGGATGCCGTTGCGGGCCTGCGGGAAGGGCCGCACCCGCAGCTCGTACCGCTCACCGGCGAGCTCGACCGCGGTGCCGTCAATCCCTTTCGCGACCACCGTGTCGAGGTAGGACAGCGGCAGCCCGCGCATGGGGTAGACGTAACCGGGCTCGAAAGTGATCCCGCCGAAGGTCTGCGTCTCCACGTCCCCCGACACGCCGAGCTCACGTTCGGCCTGGGCGTAGTGCGGCGAGAGCTCCGTATAGGTCAGCGGCCAATCCAGACCGACGCCGTAGGCACTGCGCGTGCGGAAGTCGTCCGGCATCATGCGCGGCGTCTTGCCCTCCCAGTGCAGCGTGGTGCCGCCGAGGACCCGCGTGTAGGTCGAGTCCGTGGCAAGGGGCCCGTTGCGCACGAGGTAGGTCGAGGAGTCGGGCTGCCCCGGCCAGATGCGAACGGCGTCGGAGCTCCTCGGCATCGCCGCGTTCGGGTTGGGCGCGTACGGCGATTGGTTGTCCTTGACCGCGGCGTCATAGAAACGCGTGAGGAACGCCTCGTACTCCACGAGCGAGGAGTCCGTACCGGGACCCGCCTCGAGAATCAGCACTGTCTTACCGGCGCGGCTCAGTTCGTTCGCGATGATGGAGCCGCTGATCCCGGAACCGACCACGACCACGTCATAGACGGTCTCCGAGGCCTTCCGGTGGTCGGTCCTCTGTGTAGCCCCCTGAGGATAGATCACGACTTCGTCCTTGCTCTCGTCGGTACGGTTGTTGCCGGTGGGAGCTCCGCCCCATCTCCGCGATGAGCCGGTCCGCGGTGCGCAGGGCGAGTGCCGCCATCGTGAGCGTGGGGTTTGAGGTCCCCATGGTCGGGAAACTGCCGGCGCCCACCAGGAAGAGGTTGCGGTGCTCCCACGAGCGCTGGTCGACGTCCACCACCGAGGACTCGGGGTCGTTGCCCATGCCGTGCGTCCCGGCGAAGTGACCCATGCCGTGGTAGCGCATCGTGCCGCCCGCGTAGGGCACTTCGGGGAACCAGGTGCTGTGCTCGGGATCGGTGTGGTCTTCGATCCCGGCGCGGGAGAACACCTCCCGGTAGACACGCGTCGCCTCCGCCATCCCGGCTAGCGTGTAGTCGTCGATGTCATAGCTGATCACCGGCCGCGGATTGCCCATGGCGTCGAGGTAGCGGGGGTCGATGGTCACTCGGTTGGCCGCCGACGGCAGCTGCTCCGCGTTGAGGGAGAACCGGACTTGGCGCGCCAGGGTCGACTCGAGGTAGCGGCGGAGGTCAGCTCCGTACAGACCCCGCGTCTGCACGGCGTCGACGACCGTGGTGTCGGGCGCGCCGGTGGTCGGGCGCCAGCCGTCGTTGCCGATGTCCACTCGGAAAGCCGCGTGCCGCGCCCGGAAGGCACCGCCGCGCATGTCGTCGATCCCCGACGTGGACAACGGCCCCCGGTACGGGCCGAGAGGCGCCTTCGCCAGCCCCCACCCGTAGATGGAGGGGTGGTCCATGAGGTTGCGGCCGAGCATCCCGCTCGCCCCACCCAACCCCGAGGCGAGCATGAGCTTGGCGTTCTCCACGGCGTGGGCGGCCAGCACATAAATCCGTCCGTGTGCCGTGTGGACGGTGTGCCGAGGTGAGGACGTGTCCTCGTAGCGCTGGTACTCCACGCCCCGCACCTCGCCCGAGACGGGGTCCACATGCAGCTTCGAGGCGACCGCCCGGGCGAGGACCGTCAGATACGCCGGGTTGGCCCGCGCCAGCGACTTGCCCGCGTTGTACTTGGCCTGGATGGGGCAGATCGGGGTGCAGGACGTGTTGCCGGCACAGCGCTCGCCGAGGTAAAGATCCCGCCCTAGCCCGTCCGGGCGGATATCGACGGCGCCGACTGGCCGGTAGCCGTCGCGGGGAATGGAGTTGCGCGCGGCCGGGTAGCTGCGGACCTTCAGCCTGATCTCATCCTCGCCGAGCCGAACCGACATCCCGTCGACGGCGGCGGCGAGCACGATGTCCGAGTAGCTCGGCGGGATCCGCCGCATCGGGTAGTCGTAGCCGTCCGCGAACTCGATGCCGTGGTGGGTTTGGTCCGCCACGTCCGCGGCAACGCCGATCTCACGCTCGGCTTGGCGGTACCACGGCTCGAGCGCCTGGTAGCGCAGTGGCCAATCGCGGCCGCGGCCGTAGCGGGAGCGCAACTCGAAGTCCTCCGGCAGCATCCGCAGGCTGACCCCGAGCCAGTGCAGCGTCGAACCACCCTGCGCCCGGGTGTAGGTGCTGCCGTACTTCAGCGGCCCACGCTGCACGAAGTAGCCGTTGTCCGAGCGCAGGTCACGCGCATCAGGCTGGGGCGCGCCGATGGCCGGCGGCCACGCCGACTCGGCGCCCTTGCCGCTCGCCGCGTAGAAGGTCTGGACGTGCTGGAGGTAGCCCTCGAACGTCGAGGGCGTCGCCGGCCCCGCCTCCAGTACCAGCACCCGCAGGCCCTCGGTCGTCAGCCGCCGTGCGATGAGCGAGCCGGCGACTCCGGCGCCAACGACGACCACATCGTGCGTCATATCGGCCGTCATGATCACACCCCCTCGGGCGCCAGTGCCCAGGCCCCGAAGCCCTGCTGGCGGGCCCCAGCGGGGTGCGCGCCAGCGGCGACCCACTGCAGACCAGCCTGGTAGGCCTCCGCCGACACGACGTGATCCGTGTCAGCGGAGGAGGCTCCGTGGACCGCGTGCCAGGACTCCGGGAGCGCGGTCCAAGTCCCGCAGTACCAGAGGATCATGACGCGGCGCGCGACCGGCCCCCACCTCGCGTCCCGTAAGACCTTGAGCACCGAACATCCACCATCGGCCGGCGGCCGGGCGTATGCGGAAAGAAATTCGTCGACCATTCCGTCGGAAAGAACCTTACCGAGCTCCGCTAAGTATTGATCACACATTCCGGTACCGATGAGCCGCACCGGTGAATATCCGGTCAGCCCCGCGGACAGGCTTATGAAGACGTCCTCACGTCGCGCCACAGATCCCCCTCTTGACGCCGCGCCTCGAAACGCAGGATGTACTCTTGCACCCACTGGGCGGCCCAGGCAACGTATTTACGGGACCCTCGGCCAAGGCGTGAAGGCGTCGACGCGTGATCGTGACGTCGGCCGCGGCCGGCGGCGCTGGGCTTGAATAATGGCTGGACACGCCCGCCGTGAGCGTGCCACGGTGAAGCGGTGGAGATCGAGGGGACCTGGAAGCTCGTCACATGGCGCCGGATAGCCCCCGACGGGAGCGTCAGCTTTCCCCTCGGGCCGGACCCCGAAGGCCAGCTCACGTACACCAGCGATGGATATATGTCGGTCGTGCTAGTGTCCGCGAGCCGGCCTCCCATCGCGGGCGGCGACCCTCTCGGTGGTGACATTGAGGCGCGCGCCGAGGCCTATTCGACCTGTCTCGCATACACGGGAACTTATGTTCGAGATGAGGCGACAGTCATTCATTACATTGAGCAAAGTCTGTACCCGAATTGGTCGGACACGAAACAGCCGCGGTTGATCACCGACCGCGACGGCCAGTTGGTCCTCACGACGCCGTCGCAAGCCGGCATGCCGACCACTGTCAACGAAATCGTGTGGGCCCGGCCCAGCTGAGGGGCACACGAACATCGATACACGTCACTTTTCCCAGACGAGACCAGACGAGAAAACCTCCATGCCGCACCTTCCCTATACCCGCGCCCTGTCGACCTCGGCGACGCATGCCTTCTCAGGGCTCAGCGTCGACCCACACCAGGTGGATTTCCAAGCCGTCGCGCAGCACATGTACGCCTTGATGATGCGCAACGTCGCGAGCGACGGTTACCCGTTCGCGGACTCCACCCACACCGTGTTGTCCAAGCCCGGGTGCGTCATCGCCGCTCCCTCGTATCCGGCCAACACACCGGGGATCAGCCAGGACTACGTCTTCAACTGGGTGCGCGACGCCGCCATTACCGCGCTGGAAATCGCCGCCGCGACCATGGCGCGGAGTGAGACACCTGTGCAGCAACTCATCGACTACGTCACGTTTGCTCAAACCTGCCAGTCGAACGCGGCCCCGACGAAGGGCCATGCGTGCTTCACCGTCGCTGGGCAGGCGCGCCCCTGGTCGGAGCAAAACGACGGCCCAGCCCTCCAGTCGATCGCCATCCTCGCGGCCTACGACAAGCTCGACGCCGCCACGCAGGTCGCCGCGCGCACGCTTCTCGCGGAGAACGTCGCGTTCCTGCTCCAGGTGTACGAGGACCCGACCACCAACCTTTGGGAGGAGCACAGCGGCTTCTCCTTCTTCGCGCGCGCCGCGCAGCTTCGGTGCCTGCGGGAGCTGGCCGACAATACCCACGGCATCCCTGTCCCAGCTGGGACGGCGCAGGCGATCAAGTGGCTGGAGAACGCACTGGACGCGCACTGGGATGGCACCCGCTACGCGACCCTGATCGGCGGCGCGGCTCCCGGGCAAGCGGACCATCCGGTGGTCCCGTCCGGTTATGACCCGAACATCGACATCGTGCAGGCCTGCATCTACGGCGCCGTGTCGTGCACCGACACCCGGTTGCTGGCCACGGCCGCCCAGCTGCGCGACACCTGGGCAAACGAGAAGTCGCCGGAGGTCTTCCCGATCAACCTCACTGACGCGCGGGCCGGAATGGGGCCGATGCTCGGACGCTACCCTGGCGACGTCTACGATGGCGGCTCCGGTGGCCAGGGCGATCATCCCTGGGCGCTGTGCACGGCGAACTTCGCGCAGCTCTACTACGAGCTGGCCGCCGAGGTGACGGCGTCGGGGAAGGTGCCGTTGGACGAGCTGTCACGTGAGTTTTTCGCCCAGGTGAGCGTCACCGCGACGACGACGCCGGCCGAGGCCGCCGACGCCCTCCGGACCGCCGCGGACGCGATGCTGCGGGCGGTGATTTTCCACAGCGACCATCTCGAGCTGAGCGAGCAGTTCGACGGCACGTCGGGCTATGAGAAAAGCGTCCGGAACCTCACGTGGAGCTACGCGGCCTTTCTTTCCGCCGTGCGGGCACGCAATGGTCAGACAGTGGTCGGCTGATCCAGCCGAGCCGAAGTGACAAAAAGGAGTCAGTTATGAAACGTGCCCCAACGAAGAAGATCTTGATCGGCCTGACCAGTCACGCTGACCTGGACGGCGTACGTAAGACGGGCTACTACTTGTCCGAGGCCGCGCACCCGTGGCAGGTGTTCAATCAGGCCGGTTACACGGTGGACCTGGCGAGCACCGCTGGCGGCGAGCCTCCGGTCGACGGCGCCGACTTGTCCGACCCGATACAGCGCGCGTTCACCGAGGATCCGGAGGTGCGCGTCAAACTCGCCAGCACCCCGACGTTCGCCGATGTGAATAGCGCCGACTACGACGCGGTGTTGTTCGCGGGCGGGCACGGCACCATGTGGGACTTCCCAAGCGACCCCGCACTCGCACGCGTTGCACGTGAGATATACGAATCCGGTGGAGTCGTCGCGGCCGTCTGCCACGGGCCGGCCGCGCTCGTTGGCGTCAAACTGTCTGACGGCCGCGCCCTGGTGGAGGGCAAGGAGGTCTCGGCGTTCACCAACGCCGAAGAGGCTGCCGCCGGGCTCACCGATGTCGTGCCCTTCCTGCTGCAGGACCGTCTCGAACAGCTCGGCGCCAAGCACACGGGCGCACCCAACTTCGAGCCGCACGTCATGGTCGATAACCGACTCGTCACCGGCCAGAACCCCGCATCCGCCACCGGGGTCGCCCAGGCCGTCCTCGCCGAGTTGTCCGGCTGATAGCTATCCGACTGATGACGACTCCGCTGCGCATCGGCTTCGGTCCGGCCGTGTGTGGTTCACTGACCGAAGGCGGTGACCGGGAATGGCTGGTGGCCGACGGCGTCGGCGGGTATGCGATGGGCACGGTCTGCGGGTTGCGTACCCGGCGTTATCACGGGCTACTGGTGCCGGCGGTGAGTGGTCCGTCGGCGCGTCGCCTCGGTCTGGTGGCGCTAGACCCGGTGCTAGTGCTCCCCTCTGGTGAGTCGATTCGGTTGGGTGTGCACGAGTGGTCGGGCGGTGCCATAGCGCCCACCGGGCACACGTTGTTGGAATCGTTCGACCTCGACGACGGGCTGCCGCGCTGGCGGTGGCGGGTCGGCGGTGTCGTACTGGAACGTGAGCTGGCGATGCACCACGGCGGCGCGTCAGTGGGTGTGGTGCACCGGCTGCTCGCGGGCGGGCCAGTGCACCTCGTGCTGGAAGCCTTGGTGACCTGGCGTGACGCGCACGGCGAACGCGTCGCTAATGGGCCGCTGGCCGTCGAGCACAACTCTGGCGGGGCAATCGTCGAGGGGTCGTTCCGGCTGACCGGACCCGGCTGGGTACCAGCCGGCGACTGGTACCGGGACGTGTATGCGCGGCTGGAGGCGCGGCGGGGGCTCAATGCCGTCGAGGATGTGTGGCTGGCCGGCCGGTTCGCCACCGACCTTCGCGGCCCTGGCGACACCCTGCAGGCGTCGGCGTGGGCCGGCGATCTCACGGTCGAGCCCCCACCGGCGGCCGACGTGGTGGCGGCCGCGCGCCAACGCGCCGCAGGGCTGGTCGCCACCGCGAAGCCCAGCGATTCGGTGGCGGCGCGGCTAGTGCTCGCCGCCGACGCGTTCATCACCACCGAGCCGGACGTCGTCGCGGGTTACCCGTGGTTCGGCGCCTGGTCACGTGACACCATGACCTCGTATGAGGGACTGTTTCTGGCCACCGGTCGCGCCGAGGAAGGCCGTTCACTGCTGCGCAAGTACGCCGCGACAGTCTCCGAGGGGATGCTGGCCAACACCGCCGACACCGGTAAAACTGAATACAACACCGCCGACGCCACGCTGTGGTTCCTCCACGCCATCGACCGCCATATCGCGGCCACCAGCGATCTCGACCTCGCCGCGGCTGTGCTCCCGGTGATCGAGAACATAGTCAAAGCACACGTCCGGGGCACTCGGTACGGCATTGGGGTCGATCCGGCCGATGGGCTGCTGACCCAGGGCCAACCCGGCTATGCGCTGACCTGGATGGATGCCCGCGTCGACGGGGTCGGTGTGACGCCACGCATCGGCAAGGCGGTGGAGATCAACGCATTGTGGGTGAACGGTCTCGCGGCGCTGCAAGCCCTACAGGCGCGCCTTGGCCGGGACCCTTCGGAGATCGCCGCGCTGCACGAGCGCGCCCGCGCCTCTTTCGTCGCGCGTTTCCCCGCTCCGCACGGCGGGCTCTACGACGTGGTGGACGGTCCGGCCAAGAACGACGCCACCGTGCGACCCAACCAGCTGCTCGCTTACTCGCTGCCTTATGCGCCGCTGTTTTCGCCCGCTGACGCTGGCGAGCCCACCGGGGTCAGCGGGCTTGCCGGGGTCAGCGGGCTTGCCGCGCCGCTGCTTACCCCGCTCGGGTTACGCAGCCTCGCCCCCGGCTCGCCCGGCTACCGGGGCCAACATCGCGGTGGGCCGCGCGACCGCGACATTGCCTACCACCAGGGCACGGTCTGGCCGTGGTTGATCGGGCCCTACGTCGGCGCCTGCCGGCGCGTCGGCCTGCCCACCGACGGTGTGCTCGTCGGCCTGGTGGCGCACCTGGCCGAGTGGGGGCTCGGCTCGGTCTCCGAGACCGCTGACGGCGACCCACCGCACGCGGCCACCGGCTGCCCATTCCAAGCCTGGTCAGTCGCCGAGCTGAACCGAAGTTACCGAGCCTGGTAACGACCCAGCGAACAAATATCGATGACCGGCCGATCCGGTCGGTGAAGGCTGAGATCCGTACCCTGACCTCCCACCTACCGGAGCTGGTCTACTCAAAAATCTGGGCCTACCTGATCGGGCACCACGCGATCAGCGCGCTAATCGCGAAAGCCTCCACCGCCGACCTGGAGCCCCGACCGGATCTTCGTCACCACCGTCCTCCGTGTGATCCGCCGCACTGCCACCGGGACGGCGGCCATTCCCCTAAGGACTGGGAAGACCAACTCCCCGCCTTCCTCGCCCGGATCGCCGCCCTGCGTATCCCCACCCGGCACCATCCACCTGCGCACCCTCCAACCCGGCGCAACATGACTTAAGCTATGTGGCATTGGTTTTGAGCCGGATTCCGATCTGGCGCATGCTTCCTTCGAATCATCAGACCCTAATGACCTTGCCTGAGTCAGGCGCGAGGACGTAGTTTCATATTACCACTGACCGAAATATTTAACAAGATCGTTCGGTCGGAACAGAACTGTGTTCCACCGCGTGCGCGGATCACGATTCGGAGTGTGTGATTCGCTGCGCCCGCTGGTATCCAACCGATCTGCGGGGGAATTGATGGAATTCAGCGAGCATGACGACGACGTCGACTGCGCGCGCTTCGAGCAACTTGTCAAACGCGGCCAGAAACACGTCGACGCGGGCCGTGGAACGAGGCTCCGGTGACCCTGCATGAGGCGCTCGCGCTCTGGCGGACACCTCCGATAGGCAACGTGGCGGGTGGCCAGATCATCAACAGGTACCTCCACCGGCCCGAGGAGCTCACAGCGTAGCCACCGCGATGTGATCCATGTTTTTGCGCTCGCAATTGGGGGAAATGTGAGATTTCAGGTTCTTGGCCCTCTGGAAGCAACACACAATGGGCGCACAGTGCAACTAGGCGGAATCAGGCAGCGTGCGACATTAGCTTTCCTACTGCTCAAGCCGAATCAAGTGGTGCCCACCAGTCACCTGCTGGACGCCCTCTGGCCAGAAGATGACGCCCCAGCCTCGGCACGGAAGATGCTGCAGAACGCGGTGTGGAGCTTGCGGTCCGTGCTGGCTTCGACAGATGGGGCCGACAAGACGATAAGCCTCGTGACGCAGCGCCCCGGTTACATGCTCCGCCTGGATCCTGAGCAAGTGGATCTATACCGCTTCTTGCGAAAGACCGAAGAAGGAAGGGTGAGGCTCACGGAAGGCGCTGGGGGCCTCGCCGCGGAATTACTCAAGGACGCGCTCTCATCATGGCGCGGCAATGCACTGTCCGACCTCGTGGAGTCCGGGATATCATGGCCAGAACTCGAGGTCTTGGAAAAATCACGAACCGACGCCATGGAGGACTATCTCCAGGCCGAGTTGGCGTGCGGCCGTCACCGTTCGGTGCTCGGCGAGCTCGAGTCCATGGTCGAGCGCGAGCCGCTTCGCGAACGATTATGCGCACAGCTCATGACAGCTTTGTATCGGTGCGGCAGGCACGCTGACGCGCTCAGCGCATACAGTAGAATGAGGGTTGCCCTCGTCGAGGATCTCGGCCTGGAGCCGAGCCCAGAACTTCAGAATCTCCAGCACGCGATCCTTGTTCACGATCCCGCTCTAGCCCAACTCCACTCGTCCGAGTCGCGGTCGGCGCTGGAAGAAACCCGTGGAAATGAATCACTGGCCGGCGCTCCGGGCATCGCCGCGTCCGCAGACATGCTGAGCGCCTCCCACCAGGGCACGCGCGGTGAGCCAGGCCCGGCCCCCACGGGAGCCCCGGCCGAGGTGGGCAGCCCAGGCGGGACCAGTGAACACCAGTATGTTAGCGTCGTCACCGCGCACGCCCGCCTCAGCGGAAGCTTCGCCAACGCAGACCCCGCAGAGACCGACGACGTGCTGTCCGGCATCGCCGCTATCGTGCAAGCGAGCATTGAGCAGCTCGGGGGCATTGTCGCAGTGTCTCTCGGCTCCTCCTTCGTCGGGCTGTTCGGTGTGCCTGGCCAGTCATCGGATGATGCTGAGCTGGCAGCCCGAGCGGCCCTGATGATTCGGGACGGCGTCAGCGCGCTGGCGATCCGCTGTCAATCTCCCCACAGGCCGGAAGGCGGGGTGGCCATCCGCGTCGCCGTCGTCACGGGAGATGCCCTCATGGAGTACACAGCCGGTGGCCCCACGGCCCCTCCGAGCCTCGACCGTGCGCTCATCAGTAGATGCCAGGACATGCTCTTCCTCGTGCCCGAGGGAGAGGTGCTAATCTGTGGTCGCACACACCAGTTGGTGAAGCATGTGATACTGAGCAACCAGCTCGGCGGCAGCCCTGATCGCTGGCAACTGGAGAGCGCACGCCCACCCTCGTTCGCCTCTCCCACCGTAACGGCCGACAACGAGCACGAGTTGGCGTTACTGCACAGCATGTTCAATCGCACCGTACGCTACGCGCAACCACATGTCGCCACTATCCTGAGCGAGTGCCAGTCGCAGGCGTCCGTTCTCCTGGCCAAGTTCATGAGCGAGCTGATCGCGCATGTGGGCGACACCCGTCTCCTTACTGGGCGAGTCTTCGGCGGCACCGACGAGGATGCCATAGCTGCGCTGTCCGCTACGGTGTCTCCCTACTGCGGAATCAGCCACAGCGACTCGGATGGACGCGCGGGGGAGAAACTCCTCTCAGCGCTGAGAAGAGTCTCCTCATCCCGACGCGAGGTGGACCATCTCTTCGCCGGGCTACTGCCCATGGTGTGTCCCGGTGGGCAGGAATCCCACCCTCCACAGTCGATCCGCCACGCGTTGGTCGCCTGGCAGAGATTTCTCATGTTGGCAGCCGCAGACCAGCCTCTGGTCGTGGCGATGGATTCGCTGCACCTCGGGAGCGACGATATGCTCCGTGCCGTGGAGGAGATCAGCACCCTGGCCGCAGTGCCTTTGTTGGTCGTAGTCACCGCGCAGTCAGAGCTGCTCGACCGCCATCCACGGTGGGGAAGCGGGCTCCGGCACTCGACGGTCGTCACCCTCGTGTCACCGGCAGGCGAGACCACAGGCGGTTTCATCCGGCCGGAGCGCCATGCCCGTCTCCTAGCGGTTCGCTGAGTTATCTCCCCGTCCCCGACTCGTCAGCACCCTCCCGGCAAACCGGCGGTTCCGTTCGCCCGTACCCGGCTTATTTTCCGGTTAGCGGTCCTGGCCCGCTGCCTGGGCACGGGTGGAAGGTGCGCGGCTAGGTCGTCTTCGGCCCGCCTTCGGGAAGTAGCCGGTCCCGACGAAGAACCGGATATAGGTGTCGATGAGGTCTGCGGTGACCGGCGCGCACTCCACACCGGTGCCCGCCAACGCCTGCTCCGCCTCGGATACATCGACCAACGGATAGAACGCGGCGCTGTCGGACATCATCAAGTCGAACGCGTCGAAAAGCGGGATGAGCGCGTTGTCTCGCTGGGCCATCACCGTACGCCGCCAGACGTCCCGGTCCATGTCCACCAACCGGTAGCCCCGTACCCGCAGCCGGTCCACGATGTCCCGCCACTGCGCCCGGCCCGGGTTCGAGATGTGGAACGTGCCATTGCCGCGGCACGCGAGCGCGACCACGGCGGCGGCCGCGTAGTCCACGGGCACCATCGGCACCGATCCGGTCAACGTGTCGGGCACCGCTCCCACCTGGATCAGCCCCTTGACGCTCAGCCACAGGAAGTCCCGGGTCTGGCACGCTCCGCTCGAACGGTCGCCGGACAGCAGATCCATCCGGTACACCGAGACAGGCAGCCCGCTCCGGCCAGCCATCGCGACTACCTGCTCCGCCACCCACTTGCTGCGCAGGTAGCCGCTGGGCAGTTCCTTGGCGGGGCCGGTCGGGTCAGCGACCGCCAGCGGCACGCCGGGAACGCGGGGCCCGGCGAATACCCCGGTGGTGGACACGTGGTGCACTGGCACAGTGCGGTGTCGCGCCGCCAGTCGAAGGACCTCCTGTGTGCCGACCACGTTCGCCGCGCTCAACCGGGTGTAAGGCAGCAGCCAGTTCACTGTCGCTCCCGAGTGGTAGACCACGTCCACCTGCCCGGCCAGCGCGTCGAACCGCTCCTCGCCCAGACCCAACCGGGTTTGCGCGAGGTCTCCGGGGACCACCACGAGGCGAGTGAGGTCCACGTCGCCCGCGAGCCGGTACCAGCGCAGGTTGGCCTCCAGCTTGCGGCGTCCCTCCGCCTCGTCCTCGGCGCGCACCAGGCAGTACACCGTGGCCGAGGTAGTGCGCAGCAGCTCGCGCAGCAGGAACGCGCCGAGGAAGCCGGTTGCGCCGGTCAGGAAGATGTGCTCGGGGTCGGTCACGACGCGGCGGACGACCCCCGCAGGGCGGATGTCGTCCGGCAATGTGACCTCCGTCGGGTAGTCGATCTGCTCCTCCTGCGCCCTACCGGACAGCTCGCCGCGGAGGAATGCCGCGAGCGCGCTGGGGGTGGGGTGGTCGAACACGACCGTGGCGGGCAGGCGGAGGCCGGTGGCTGTGGCGATCCGGTTACGCAGCTCCACCGACAGCAGCGAGTCGAAGCCGAGGTCGGGGAACAACCGGTCGTCGGGCAGGGTGCTGGCGTCGGCGTGCCCCAGCACCGCCGCCGTCTCCGCGCGGACCAAGCCCACGATGGCAGCTGGGGCGGCCAGGTCGACGCTGGACGCCTCCGCCCGCGCCACCGGGCGCGCGGGTGCCCGCGCGATGTCGCGCAGCAGCACTGGGATCTGTTCCGGCCGCTCCCGCATGGCCGCCAGGTTCACGGGGGCGCCGACGACGGCGGGCACCCCCGTGAGCATCGCGGTGTCCAGCATCGCCAGTCCTCGTGCGGACTCCACTGGGAGGAAGCCGGCGCGGACGATGCGCTGGCGGTCGGACTCGGTCAACCCGCTGGTGATGCCACTGGACTCGGCCCACAGCCCCCAGGCAATCGAGGTCGCAGGCAGGCCCCGCGCGGCACGGTACTCGGCCAATCCGTCCAGGAAGGCATTGGCCGCCGCGTAGTTGCCCTGCCCCGCGCCGCCGATAACGCCCGCGACCGAGGAGAAGAGCACGAAGGCTGAGAGGCGACAGTCCCGGGTCAGCTCGTGCAGATGCCAGGCCGCGTCCGCTTTCGGCCGCAGCACCGCGCTGAGGCGCCGCAGCGTCAGGTCGGTGGTCAGCCCGTCGTCGATCACGCCAGCGGTGTGCACGACCGCGGTCAGCGGGTACTCGGCGGGCACGCTTGCCAGAGCGGCCCGCAGCTGCTCAGGCTCGGCGGCATCACACGCGGCGATGGTCGGCCGCGCGCCGAGCGCCGACAACTCGGCCGACAGCTCGGCGGCGCCGGGTGCGCTGGCGCCCCGGCGGCTGATGAGCAGGAGGTGCCGCGCACCGTGCGCGGTGACCAGGTGACGGGCCACCATCGCACCCAGCGTTCCGGTGCCGCCGGTGATCAGCACGGTGCCGTCCGGATCCCAGCAGCCGGGCAGGGCGACCTGGGAACCCGGGCCGTCGGGCGGTGCGAGCCGTCGCAGCCGAGGCAGGTACACGACACCGCGCCGCACTGCTGCCTGAGGCTCGCCCGACCGCAGCACAACGTCGAGCATGGTCTCGGACGCTGGATCGCCATCGACGTCCACCAGGACGATCCGGCCCGGTACTTCTGACTGCGCGGAACGCGCCAAGCCCCACAGGGCGGAGCCGACGGCATCCTGCACGCCCTCGCCGGAGGCGGCCACCGCGTTGCGGGTGACCACCAGCAGGCGGGTGTCCTCCCGCTGCAGGTCGGCCAGCGCGGCGGCGGCGCGCTCGTGCAGCGCGGGGAGCCCCGCATCGAGCCATCGCACCGTCCGCGCCGACGCGTCCCCTGCCGACCGGGGAAACTCCGGAACTGGTTCCCAGCCGACTCTGAACAGCGCGTCCAGCGGCCGCAGGACTGCTTCGGCCAGGTCAACGCCCTCGGTGTCGTGCCACTCGATCGCCCCGATGGTGGCCACGAGTTGCCCAGCCGGGTCGGCAAGGTGCAGCGAGCCGTCCTCAGTGCGCCGCACGCGCAGGGTCGAGGCTCCGGTCGCGTACAGCCGGACGTCGCGCCAGACAACCGGCCTCGTGTCGCCGAACTTCCGCACGGCGGCGTCCAGCAATGTCGGATGGAGTCCGAAGTCCCTCGCCGAGACCTCCGGCGGCAGGGCAACCTCCGCCCATGCCGTGACGTCCCCGCAGTCCGGCCAGCTCGGCGCGGCGTGATCGGCGACAAGCCGCCCGCGGGCATGTGCGGTCCACGCGCCGCCCTCGTGCCGCGTGTGCACTGTCACCTCGCCGCCGCGCACCTTGACCTGGAGCTGGAGCGCCTCGCGGTCGGACAGCACGATAGGCTCGGTGACCTCCAACTCAGCCAGTCGGGAGGCCGCCATCTCGTCACCGGCGCGGATCGCCAACTCCACGAGCGCGGACTCGGGTAGCACGACGAGGCCATCCGACCGGTGCTGTGCCAACCATGGCTGTGTCCGCACCGATATCCGGCTTGTGAACAGCATCTCATCCGCTCCCGCGATCGACACCGCGGCGCCGATCAGGGGGTGGTCGGCGCCGGCCAGCCCTAGTTCGCCGATGTCTGCCGGGTCCCGCCGCTCTGCCCAGAACCTCTGTCGCTGGAACGGGTAGGTAGGCAGGTCGACGAGCCGCGCGCCCGTTCCCGCGAAGTAGGCCCGCCAGTCCACCGGCACGCCGTGGCTGTGCAGGGCGCCGAGCGCGTCCAGCAGCCCGGCGCCCGCGCGCTGGAGGGGCACGGCCTGGTGCGCGGTGCCGTCTAGGATGTCCAGCACCATCGGGGTCAGCGCGGTGTCCGGCCCCACCTCGACGAACGTGGTGACGCCCTCCTCGGCCAGCGCGAGCACGCAGTCAGCAAACCGGACGGCCTGCCGGATGTGCCGGACCCAATAGTCCGGAGTCGCCAACTCCTCGCCCGCCAGCGCGCCGGACACGTTCGACACGACCGGGATGGTCGGCGTGTGGTAATCGATCTGTTCCGCGACGACGCGGAACCGGGCGAGGATCGGGTCCATGCGCGAGGAGTGGAAGGCGTGGCTGACGGTGAGCCGCTTAGTCTTGCGTCCCCGCTCACGGAGCACTTCCGCCGCGGCGAGCACTTCGTCCTCCTCGCCCGACAGCACCAGAGCGGCGGGGCCGTTGAGGGCCGCCACGCCCACCCGCCCGGTCACCAGCGGCCCGACCTCCTCGATGGACGCCGCCACCGCGACCATCGCGCCTCCTGGCGGCAGCTGGCCGATCAACCGGGCACGCGCGGCGACCAGCGCACAGGCGTCCGCCACCGACAGCACCCCCGCGACGTGGGCAGCGCACAACTCCCCCAGCGAGTGGCCGGCCACGTAGTCCGGCCGTACGCCCCACGACTCCAGCAGCCGGAACAGAGCGACCTCGAAGGCGAACAACGCGGGCTGGGTCCAACGGGTGTCGTCCAGCCCGTCTCCGGTGCCGATGACCTCCGGCAACCCGGGCTCGAAATACGTGCACAACTCATCGAAGGCCTCCGCGAACACCGGGAACCGCGCGCTCAGCTCCGCGCCCATGCCCACTCGCTGCGCCCCCTGGCCGGAGAACAAGAAGGCGGTGCCGCCGAAGTGACCACCCACGCTCGCGGCGGGCGGTGCAGCCAGTCGCTCCAGCAACTCAGCTCGATCCCCGGCCACCACGACCGCCCGGTATTCCAGCGCCGCGCGGCCAGTGGCCAGCGAGAACGCCAGGTCGAGCGGACGCGCGTGCGGGTTCGCCGCAACGAACTCGCACAGCCGTCGAGCCTGCGCGCGCAGCGCATCCGGGGTGCGGGCCGACAGCAGGAACGGGTATGGGCCGGCCACGCGGGACACGGCCTCCCGGGTGGTGTCGGCGGTGGCGGGAGCCTGTTCCAGCACTACGTGGGCGTTGGTCCCGCTCACGCCGAACGCTGATACGCCGCTGCGGCGCGGCCTGCCAGTCCGCGGCCACGGCCGCGCCAAGGTGAGCAGCTCCACCGCGCCCGCCGACCAGTCCACGACCGGCGTCGGCTGGTCCACGTGCAGCGTCCTGGGCGCGATACCGTGCCGCATCGCCTGCACCATCTTGATGACCCCGCCGATGCCTGCCGCCGCGACGCTGTGGCCGATGTTGGACTTCAGTGAGCCCAGCAGCAGCGGCCGCGTCCGGCCCTGTCCGTAGGTCGCCAGCAGCGCCTGAGCCTCGATCGGATCCCCCAGTCTGGTGCCAGTGCCGTGCGCCTCAACCACATCGACGTCCTCGGTGGTCAGCTGAGCGTCCAAGAGAGCTGCCCGGATCACCCGTTCCTGGGCCGGCCCGTTCGGCGCGGTCAGACCATTGGACGCGCCGTCAGAGTTGACCGCGGTGCCGCGGACCAGGGCGAGCACCTGGTGGCCGTTGCACCGCGCGTCGGAGAGCCGCTCCAGCAACAGCAACCCCACGCCCTCCGACCAGCCAGTCCCGTCTGCGGCCGCGGCGAACGACTTGCACCGGCCGTCCGGGGCGAGGCCGCGCTGGCGCGAGAAATCGATGAAGCCCATCGGCGATCCGTAGACGGTGCAACCACCGGCAATGGCCAGACTCGACTCCCCCTCGCGCAGCGACCGCATCGCCAGATGCAGCGCCACCAGCGATGACGAGCACGCGGTGTCGACCGTCATCGCAGGCCCGACCAGGCCGAAGGTGTAGGCGATGCGGCCGGAAGCGACGCTGCTGAGCTTGCCGGTCATCAGGAAGCCCTCCAGCTCCTCAGGACCTGCCAGCCCGAGGTAGCTCTGCTCCCCCATGCCCGCGAACACACCGGTGCGGCTCCCCCGCACCGTGGCCGGGTCGATGCCGGCGCGCTCGAACAACTCCCACGCTGTCTCCAGCAGCACCCGCTGCTGGGGATCCATCGCCTGCGCCTCACGCGGCGAGATGCCGAACAACGCCGCGTCGAACTCGGCCGCGCCGTCGATGAACCCGCCTTCCCTGGTGTAGGACCTCCCCGGTCTGCCTGGCTCGGGGTCGTAGAGCCGGGCGCTGTCCCAGCCCCGGTCTTCCGGCCAGGGGGTGATCCCGTCCCCGCCCGCCTCCACCAGCCGCCACAGATCCTCCGGCGAGCCAACCCCACCGGGGTAGCGGCAAGCCATCGCCACGATGGCGATCGGCTCGGCCGCGCCCTCTTCCAGTTCAACGATCCGTTCCTTGGCCTGCTGCAGGTCGGCCATCACCCACTTGAGATAGTCGACCAACCGTTCCTCATTGGACCTGGGGTTGGACACGGAATCTCTCCTCAGCCACCGTTACCGGTCACCGCGTGGCGCGGCCCCAGTTGGTTGTCAATCAGGTCGAACAGCTCTTCGACGGACGCGGCCCTCAGTGTGGCGGCGACGTCGGGCCGCTGGCGGGGCACGGCGGGTTCACTCCACCGCGACAGCAGTGAGCGCAGCCGGGCGGTGATCTCGTCTCGCCGCTTGTCACCCCGGTCCACCCGCGCCAGCACGGCCTCCAGCTGGTCCAGCTCGGCCGGCAACGGCGGCGCGCTGTGGTTGGTCGTCAGCCGGCCCGTGAGCGCCTCGGCCAGCGCGGAAGGTGTGGGGTGGTCGAAGACCAACGTCGCCGCCAACCGGATCCCCGTCGCGGCGGACAGCCGGTTGCGCAGGTCCACCGCGGTGAGGGAGTCAAATCCCAGCTCGATGAACTCTCGGCTGGGGTTGACCCGGCGCGGGTCACCGTGGCCGAGCACGGCGGCGACCTCGGCGCGAACGATGCCCAGCACCACGCGGAGCCGGCCGGCTTCGTCGAGGCCATCCACCCGCTCGGCCAACGACACCGTCCGGGCCTCGCGGACCAGGCCACGCAGGATCGGCGGCACCGGTCCCGGAGGCCGCAAATCAGCCGCCGGCGCGGCCACCACCTCGGGCAGACCGGCGGCCAGCGCGGCATCGAAAGCCGCGAGGTCACCGGTCCAGGCGATGGCGAAGCCGGGCTTCCCCTGATTCCCTCGGAGCCGGGCCAGCGCGCCCAGGAAGGCGCTGGACGCCGCGTGGTGCGCCTGCCCCACCGCACCCACCACACCGTCGACCGAGGACACCAGCACCAGCGGCACGGAGGTCTGCTCGTGCAGCCGCCATGCGTAGTCGACCTCGGCCGTCACGGCGTCGTCCAGGTCCCGGTCGTCCAGGGAGGCCAGCACCGCGCTGCGTACCGAGCTGACCGTGTGTACGACCGCCGTCACCCGCTCTCCCTGCTCGGCGTGCGCCCTGGCATCCATTCCGTGCTCGGTGGCCAGATGCCGGGCCAGCTGAGGGGCCTGCTCGCCGGTGACCAGGACGACACCGTCGCCGAGGTCGACCGGGCTCTCCGACTGCGCCACACGGGCCAGTCGCGGCACGAACGCGGCTCCACCACGCAGCAGCACCTGCGGCTCGCCGGAGGCAACGACGCCAGCCAAGCCAGCCGGTGGCTCGTCCGCGCCGACGAGCACAATCCGGTCAGGAGCCTCCAACTGGGCGGCTCGGACGAACCCCCACACGGCGGCGACGCCGGGGTCGGCCGGGTCACCGGTGAGCACCACGACGCTGCTGTCGTCAGTGGCCCGGGCGCGCAGCTCGGCCAGCACCCGCCGAGTGGCGGCACGCGCGGTGGCCACCGGGTCATCGCCCGCGTCGACGCGGATCACGGTCGGCTCGGGGCCGGCCACGTCCGGCAGCTCCACCGGCGCCCACTCGACCGCATGCAGCACGGCGGTCCCACGCAGCACGCGGCAGGAGACCGAGTCGACCCTGGCAACCTCACGCCCAGCCTCGTCTCGGAAGACCATGCCATCCGCCCGCGCCGCGGTTCCCGGGGCGGTCGCCCGCAGCCCTCGCCACACCGCCGCGTCCAGTCCCTCCTCGACCGGCAGCAACCCGAGGTCGATGTCTACGTCGAGCACCGGCCCCGGGTTGAGCGTGCCGCGGGCATGCTCAACCCACTCGCCATCCACCTCGGCGTACACCGTCACCGGGCGCACGCCACCGTCCCCTGGGCCACCTGCCTTCACCTGGAGCCGAATGGGAGTGCCCTCCGGCAACCCGAAGACCTCCAGGTCCACGACCGGACAGCCGACCTCGCGGCCTGCATGCCACACCAGGCCGGCCACGCCGGTCCCGGTGACTGGCTCGGTGGCCAGCCCGGTGAACAGCACCTCGCCCGTGCCCGCCACCGGCACCGGCGCGTCGAGCACCGGATGCCCGCCGTCGGCGCGCCTGCGTGGCACAAGCCAGTAGCGCTCGCGCTGGAAAGGGTAGGTGGGCAGCACGACCCTGCGGCCGGGGAACACCGTCCAGTCGACGGGCACTCCCCTGGCGTACAGGTGGCCGAAGAGCGAGGCGACCGTACGCTGCTCGGAGTGCCCGCGCCGGAGCATGGGCAGCGCCGCGTAGCCGTCATCGGGCAACGCCCTGGCGAGCAGACCGGTCAACACCGCGTCCGGCCCCACCTCGACGAACGTGGTGGCCCCCGAGCCGATCAGTTCGTTGACGGCGTCGGCGAAGCGGACCGGCTCCCGGACGTGCCGGACCCAGTACTCGGGGTCCGTCCACAGCTCAGCGCCGCCGCTGGTGACCGTGGAGACCGCAGGGACGGTGGGCTCACGGTAGGTCAGGCCCCGTGCCACGGCACGGAAGTCGTCCAGCATCGGCTCCATCAGCGGCGAGTGGAACGCGTGGCTCACCGCGAGCCGGGTGGCCCGGTGCGGAAGGGCCGCAAGGTAGTCCTCCAGCGCCGAGGCGGGGCCGGAGAGCACTACGGAGCGCGGCCCGTTGACCGCCGCGATCGCCACCTGCGCGGGCAGGTCCAGCTCGTCCTCGCCGGCCTGCACCGCGACCATGGCCCCGCCTCTGGGCAACTGCTGCATCAGCCTGCCACGAGCCGCCACGAGGGTGGCCGCATCCGCCAGCGAGAGCACTCCGGCGACATGCGCGGCCGCGATCTCGCCGATGGAGTGCCCGACCAGCACGTCCGGCCGCACGCCCCAGCGCTCCAGCAGCCGGAACAGCGCCACCTCCACCGCGAAGATTGCGGGTTGGGCCATGCCAGTCTCGTCCAGCCCTTCCCCAGCGGCGATCACCTCCCGCGACAGGGCCTTGAAGTGCGCGCATACCTCGTCCAGCGCGCTGGCGAATTCAGGGAATGCGCGCGCGAGCTCGCCGCCCATGCCTGGGCTCTGGGATCCCTGGCCGGTGAAGACGAACGCCAGCCTGCCGTCCCTGGGGGTCGGCAGCTCGGTGGCCGACCGCAGGTCGCGAGCCTGCTCCGCGACGACCACCGCGCGGTGCTCCCACAACACGCGCCCGGTGCCGAGCGTGAACGTCACGTCCCTGATCGACGCGGCCACCTCCGCGAGGCGGTCGAGCTGCTGCCGCAGCGCTTCGGAGGTGCGCGCGGACACCACCACAGGGACCGGTGTCCGCGCAGGCTCCTGCTTCTCGGTGGGTGCGGGAAACTCCTCCAGGATAACGTGCGCGTTGGTGCCGCTGATGCCGAACGAGGACACCGCAGCCCGCCGAGGACGCCCGGCCCGCAGCCATTCCCGCGCCTCGGTGAGCAGCCGTACCTTCCCCGACGACCAGTCCACGTGGGGTGTCGGACGGTCGATATGCAGGCTGCGCGGCAGCACGCCGTGCCGCATCGCCTCCACCATCTTGATCACACCGCCCACGCCCGCCGCGGCCTGGGTGTGGCCGAGGTTGGACTTCAACGACCCCAGCCACAGCGGCTGCTCCCGGTCCGCGTACGCCGCGATCAGCGCCTCGGCCTCGATCGGGTCCCCTAGCGTCGTACCGGTGGCGTGCGCCTCGACGGCATCCACATCGGCCGGCTCAAGCCGGGCGTCGGCGAGCGCCTGATGGATGACGTTCCGCTGCGCCGGGCCGTTCGGGGCCGTCAACCCGTTGGACCTGCCGTCCTGGTTGACCGCAGTGCCACGCACCACAGCCAGCACGTCGCGCCCGTTGCGGATGGCGTCGGACAGGCGTTCAACCAGCAGCAGGCCGATGCCCTCCGACCAGCCTGTGCCATTGGCGGCGGCGGCGAACGGTTTGCACCGCCCATCGGGGGCAAGCGCCCGCTGACGGGAGAACTCCACATACGCCGCTGGGCTGGCCATGACGGTCGCGCCGCCGGCCAATGCCAGGTCGCATTCCCCGCGCCGCAGCGCGACCGCCGCGAGGTGCAGCGTCACCAGGGACGAGGAGCAGGCGGTGTCCACCGTGATCGCGGGGCCTTGCAGGTCTAGCGCATAGGCCACCCGTCCAGACGCGACGCTGCCCGCCGTGCCGCCCGCGAGGTAGCCCTCCACGTCCGGTGGGGTTGCGCCGCCGGTCCCGTAGTCGTGGTACATGAGTCCGGCGAAGACACCGGTCCTGGTGCCGCGAACCAACCGGGGGTTGATCCCGGCGCGTTCCAGCGCTTCCCACGCGACCTCCAACAACAGCCGCTGTTGCGGATCGGTGGCCAGCGCCTCCCGAGGGGACATGCCGAAAAACTCCGCATCGAACAGGTCCGCGTCATGCAGGAAACCGCCGTTGCGGGTGTAGCTGGTGCCCACGTGGCCGGGATCCGGGTGGTAGAGCCGCCCGAGATCCCATCCCCGGTTGGCCGGGAACTCGCCGATCGCGTCCACCTCGCCGGCAACCAGCCGCCACAGATCCTCCGGCGACCGCACGCCACCGGGGTAGCGGCAGGCCATCGCGATGATCGCGACCGGCTCGTCGACGGGTCGCTCCCGCGCCGGCGGAGCCGAGGGCACCATCGCGCCCGCCAGGTGCGCGGCGAGCGCAGCGGGCGTCGGGTGGTCGAACACCAGTGTGGTAGGCAGTCGCCGCCCGGTCGCGGTGGCAAGCTGGTTGCGCAGCTCCACGGCGGTGAGCGAGTCGAAACCCAACTCGGTGAACGGCCTGTTAGCTCCGATGCCGGACGGGTCAGGGTGCCCTAGGACGGCGGCGGCATGGGTACGCACTAACTCCTGCAAGGCACGTGACCGGTCGGCCTCGGGGAGCGCAGGCAGCCGGCCGGCCACCGGTGACGGGCGCGTCTCCCGGCGCCGAGGCACGAGGTCGCGCAGCACTGCCGGGATGTACGCGCCGGTCCGCAGCGCCACGCGGTCCACCCCGGTCACGGCCAGCACAGGCTCGGTGGATGCGGTGGCCGCGTCGAACGCAGCGAGGGCTTCGGCGACTCGCAGGGGCCGCAGACCGAGCCGGGCGATGCGACGCCGATCAACCTCCGACAACCCCCCGGCCATCCCGGAATCAAGCTCCCACAA